>NZ_JBIQDP010000007.1:0-200503 GCF_045370945.1 Pseudobacillus sp. 179-B 2D1 NHS | reverse complement strand
GGCTATGTTTCAGTTTATAGAAGGCTGGTATAACCGAAACAGAATTCATAGCAGCATTGGTTATCAGACACCTCAATATATTGAGGATCAAATTAGAAAGACAGCTTAAGACTTAACTTTTTTGTGTCCAAATTATTGACTCAAATCCAAACTGATTCAAAAATCTCTCCTAAGTCATCCGCTTTTTTTGTATAAGAAGCACCAAAAGCATAAGCTTGAATGACTAATTTTGTTTCAGTAAAGTAAAAGTGAAAAACCATTGATAAATCGATTTCTTTAGTAACTGGATTTATAAAATAAAGTTTGTTCATTTCTATTACTGAATGCAAGATAGCTTTTGTACGTTGAATTTTCGAGTAAGAATACTTGCTTTGAAAATAGACCGTAAACCAAAAGATTAATAATGTTACTAAAGGTAATATGACAATAACTTTTGATAACCGATATTCAGTAAAATGAGCAAGTACATTATTCAGTTGCATCAATGCTACTGAGAGAGCAAGTAGCATTGATGTAATACCGATAATTTGAGAAAGGTTTATTTTAGGCTTATATCGAACTCGAAATATTTTATAATTGTTTTGACTATGATTGTTCATATATCTCCCTAATTTACCTTCTTAATTGATTTTGCTTTGAAAGATAAAGCTACACGATTATTTTGTACATAAGCATTTGCTTGTAGTTCTTCTAATTTTACTTTGATAGGTGTTCCTCCATTTTCACCTTCAAAGTCAATTAGGGGTTGAGGGCTTTCTATTTTGATCGAAATTTTATCCCAATTATATTCGGAAAGAACGAGGTGATATTTATATCCAGCGATTTCCCCAGTGTTTACCCCGTCTTGAAATTTTGTATATGCCTCCGCAGATGATACTAACAGCATAGTGTTTCCTAATTTTGTAATGTCTAATAAATCTTTGATATTAATCATGATTTCCTCCTGAAATTCCGTTTGTAATTGATTTAAAATTTGTTTCTAAAAACTTTTTAGTTTCTGAAGCTAAAAAGTAGTATTTTCCACCTTTACGCGATGGATAATGAACGAAAGATTCTAATTGTTTTCGGTATTTATGATTGTTTAGAATCTTTTCAGAAAAAGTTTTTCTACTAACTTTCACTCGTTTTAGTACATCTTCTAAAGTCCACCATTCACCCTGTTCTTGATTTTCTTGTAATTGTTTATATAAATTTTTTTCAATTACAATTAAATTATCTGGAATTTGTATAGGGACAGTAATTTCAATAATTTGCATAAAATTCTCCTTTATATAAAAAATTTTAGTTATATTTATTACTAGGGAAAAAAATAAATTTTTAACTTTAATATTTGCATATTGTTAATTCCTTTCTCTGCAATGAATTTTAAATACTATACTTTCAAAAAATGAGTATTTCTAGAGTAGTTAAAGATTTTTTATTAAATTTCTAAAAAAATTTTAAAGTTCTTTGCAAATGGTTTTAAATACTATACTTTCAGTTTTTTCATATTTTAAGAGGAATAGAATAAATGAATTAATAGACCTAAGATAAAGTAAAAAAAAGGAATCTGTAAACTTTTTGTTTTATAATTAAATGTATTAATAAATGAAATAGAGTGGTGGAGGGGTAAATATGAAAACTCTTTTATTCGGAAATGGTGTGAATATTCAGTTTGGGGGTGAAGAAAACAGCAATAAAGAAATTTTAATTAGAGCAGTAAAGAAATGTAGAGAAAAAAGTTTCCCTAAACACATAATTATCGATGACCCTGAATTACTTATAGGTTTATTAGGAATTCTATTTAGGGAAGTATCTGAGATTTTAAATAGTGAATATGATAGGTATGCAATTTCAACTGACGAAAGAACACATTTAAAAGAGTTAAAATTAAAATATGGTAGTAAAAAAAGTTTGAATTTCACTGATATTGGGTTTGAAGATTATTACTTAATTTATGATTTGATGTGTAATAAAAATGGAATTAAAAATCCCGAAAGATTTCATATAAGAGAATCCTTGAAATTGATGTTTATTCTTTCAATCTATAATGATGGGAGAGTTAGTGAGAATTATAAAAACTTTCCTCCAAAATTAATAGAATTCTTTAATGAGTTCAATTCACTTTTTACGACGAATTATGACCTAAATGTGGAGGAGTTTAGTAAGAAGGATGTTTATTATTTGCATGGCACTTTTAAATATAAAGCAGACGTATATAGAGAAGACTCTTTCAGAAATAAATTGTCGGATAGACCTATTGAGAATTACAAAATAGACGAAAATTATTACTATCTTTATTCTAACGTGCTAACAACATATAACGGGAATTATAAATCATCTAGTATGGAACAAGCTACTATTGCTAATAGTAGCTTAGATAAGTTCTCAGAAAAATATAATCAAGATGAAAAATTAAAGCAAACCGTAGCAGAGTGGAAGAGAGATGAAAATCATATTTTAAGAAATTTAGCTGAGAGCATAATACTAAAATCTGAAGACCAAAATTTACGATACGAGGAATTGTATCCTGTAAATGAATTTAAGCAAATCGAGGATGAATTGATTATTTTAGGTCTATCTCCATTTAATGATACTCACATATTTAAATACATAAATGAGAACTCAAAATTAAAAAATATAAAGTATTATTTTTATTCAGAAGATGAAAAGTTTGTTGTTGAAAAGTTATTAAATAATTTTGAAGTAGATTTTGTACAAGTAGATAACTTATGGTCTGAATATAAATAGGAGGATTGTATATGAACGAAGAAATGAGGAATATATTAAATGTACATAAAGTTCTTACAGGCAGTATTATGTCAGCGGAAGATATATTAAATGAGTATACAAAAATTAGTAAATATAAAAAGAAGTTTTTATATGATAAAGTCAAACTTATAATAAAAAAATTCAATGGTCCTTTTGATACTCAACAACCAGTTCTTTTAATTGAGTTTGGATTAGTTTCCGCCGAACTGAATGTAGATCCAGCTGTGATAATGTTAGCCTATACTAAAAAGGGTAAATAACTAAGTTGTAGAAAATTTGTAGAAAACGAAAGTAGTAACGGACTTCATTACTCTTAAACTTTATGATTAAATCAGCATTTTACTTAACTATACACATCAAAACTAACGCAATTACCCCGACCACCGGTATTACAATTCGTTGATACAACGGCATTGAAAGACGCTTACTATCGTTAGTAGGCGTCTTTTTTGCGTCTAATCAGACACTATTAAATTGGAAGGGTCATAACTTAAAAAGATAAGACTCTGGATGGAGTTATCTCTCATTAGCGTATATGTTAAACTAATTTAAGAGGGAGTATTTATCAATAAACGTGCCATTTTACGGAATAATTAAGGGAGGACTTATCATGACCAAACATAAGATCTACGCAATGAGTGTTGCAAGTGTCTATCCCCATTATGTTGCGAAGGCGGAGAAAAAAGGACGTACGAAAACAGAAGTCGATGAAATCATCCGTTGGTTGACAGGGTATAGTCAGGAAGAGTTAGAATCGCAACTGGAAAAACAGACAGACTTTGAGACCTTCTTTGCGGAAGCTCCCCAACTGAATCCTTCCCGGGCTTTGATCAAAGGTGTGATCTGCGGTGTCCGAGTGGAAGATATAGAAGAACCAACTATGCAGGAAATTCGCTATTTGGATAAGCTGATCGATGAATTAGCAAAGGGAAAAGCAATGGAGAAGATTTTGCGGAAATAATAATTAACATTCTATTCATCCAAAAGCGGCTATCTTAAATTATCGGGCGGATGATGGAACAAAGAATTTCAAAATTAACCTTCATAAAAGCTGCATGTAAACAGTCGACTAAATAAAGTCGGCTGTTTTATTTTACTGCCATCCCTCCAACCATCCCCCAAAGAAAATTAGAAATTAGGTGCCTGCAAAACCTGCGGATTATGAGTTGGGGTAAGTAGCAGCTGTTTGAAAACGTCCTATAAGTAAGAAGAAATTCGCTATGGAGCATGTAAATGCAGCGAAAATGCATCCTATTTTATCCGACTGTTACGACCGCCAGTCTAACACAATTATCAGTGCAGATAATAAGAAGGAAAGGGATAAAAGGATTATATTGCGTAATACGAGTTAGACTGTTTACTAGCTGTGACTTTCTGACAGAGACCAACCGATTAGCTGATCCTCTCTAGAATTGCTGAGCTGGAAATTGCTGATCATTTTCTAGAAGTTTGCATGATTGAAATTTTCCTGAGAGGGAATTTAATTAGTACATCATGTAAAGGAGATAGTCACTCATGGAAAAACGAATCATAGGTGTTTATGAAACTGAAAAACAAGCACAAGCAGCGGTAGAGGATTTACAGAGAAAGGGCTACAATTTTGAGCAAATCTCTATTGTTGCAAAAAATATCGAAGGATTAGAATCGAATGGTGACCAAGTGAAACCTAATGAAACGGAAGGAATTATTGCAGGAGCAACGGCTGGCGGAATCATCGGGCTGGCTAGTTTTTTCGTAGGAATAAGTGCTCTAGCAGTTCCGGGTATTGGTCCAATAATAGCGGCAGGTCCGTTATTATTAACCCTGGGTGGGGCTGTATCTGGTGCTGCTGCTAAAAACGGCGGTTTAATCGGGGCCTTGCAGGAGATTGGATTGGATGAAGGAGAAGCTCGCCGATATGAAGAGGATGTGAGAAAAGGGAAAATTCTCATTGTCGTCGCAGAATAATTCTGAAATAAAGGATGCTTAAAAGAATGAAGGAATATCAACATTTAAAACGTCTTTCTACAAGTTGTAGGAGGACGTTTTTTATTTGTTTTGAACTGTGAGTTAAGAACTTTAAGACCACACCCTATTCAGTATCATACTAAAGGTAAACGTTTTGCGTACATATGAAGGTCAGTGTTAAATTTAATAAATGGAGTAACGCTTGTCTTTGAAGCTTCATACTATATATTAGACGTGAGGCAGCACCTGGCGTCTGATTGGACTGAAATTTTTACAGTCAGGACTGGCTACAAAGACCAGTCCTTTTTTTGAGAAAAAACTTTAATAGCAGAGAATGTTTTTACACTAAAAAGTATAGGACAGAGAAAGAAGCAGGAGCAACCGCTAGGCTGCTCCTGTTTTAAGATTATTCGATGGCTTCTTTAATTTGTTTAACGTAAAAGAAGCGGACAACCAGATAATAAATGATTTGAATAGCGAGAAAGCTTGTAAGTACCATGGCTGATTCTGTGACTAGATTGTAGCTAAACATCCGTGAAAGAGAGGTTAGAGCCACAGCACCGTGGATGAGCGCAACAGCCATTGGTGCAAAGAACAGCAAGGCTGTTTGACGATTTACGATCTTTTTCATTTCAGGTACGGTTAATCCCATTTTAGCAATGGCTTGGAACTTTACTTTGTCTTCAGACAGATCGGTAAAGAGACGGAAATAGAGAAAGCTTCCAGCTGATACGAAAAAGACAATCCCGATAAACAATCCAATAAAGAGAATCGGACCATAGCCTTTTTCAATTTGATAGATAATAAAATCGATCGAGAAGAATGTTCCAGGTTCATAATGCTCTTGTAACACTTCTCCTGTTTTTCGCAATTGTTCTGAAGTGTTTTTGTTTGATGCGTGCCAGATGACATTCTGCTCAACTTTTACAGGTTTCGGCAGCTGATTGTATATCTTGTCACTCACAATATAGTAATTCTCAAAGTTTGGATAGGCATCTGCATCAATCAGCTGACTTGGTTTGATTTCTTCCCCGTTAGCGAGCGTGATAGCCTGTTTTAGCAGGCTGTCATCTTGATTACTTTGGTCGAGGCTAGCAATGCTCTTCTTAGCCACGACAGCTTCTTTTTCTTTAAGGTCAAGCTGTGGTTTGTCAAGCAGTTGTGCTGCTTTATTATAATCGGCAGCGTTTAAAACGAGTATGCCATTAGGCTTGCCGTTAAATGGAACGTAGATTTTTGTTATGTCTAGCCGCTCTGCATCAATGCCATTCCGCTTAATGGCGCTTTGGGCGTATTGTACATCTTTCTCCATGTTCTTTGTCTTCTCATAAGGCTGGTAACTGTACGTAAATGGATTTGCCTGGACGATGCCTTTCGTCAAATAGGAATGCGTCCCGTACAAAGTGCCAATCGCACTGAAGGCAACGGTAGAGATAATAGCGACCATAAAAAAGGCACGTGCATTGTCTTTCATTCGAAAAGACAGGTCTGAAAATAAGACCATGTTTGTATTGCGCCAGAAGAGCGCCTCGTTGCGTTTCAGTCGGCGAATAATAAAGACGTTTAACTGGCTGAACAGCAGGTAAGTGCCGATGATAACAACAACGACAACAGGCACCATCACGACAATAACTTCCATTCCTTTCACATAAAGCGCTGTTCCATACCCGCCAAGCAGCAAAAGTACTGCCAGGACAGAAAGAAAAATAGAAGCTTTTGGTTCATCTTTCGGCTTCTTGTCTCCTTTAATCAGGTCAACGAGCTTATGAGTGCGCAAGATAAAGGAAACAAAAAATGAAATAAACAAAAACAGTATAATAAACGAAATAAATGTGACAATCATTGCCATGAATGGCCAGTAGAAATGAAGGTTCTCCTCAAGAATAAGAACATTTTCGGCCAATAGCAGAATGAGCTTAGCAAAGACAAGCCCGAGCAGAATGCCGCTAATGGTAGCGAACAGTCCGATCAACATGTTTTCCATGAAAACCATCAGCCGGATTTGCCGGGTGCTCATTCCCTGCATCATCAGCAAACCAAATTCTTTCTTTCGAGACTGTAAGAAAGCACTCATGGAATACAAAACAAAAAAGAAAGAAAATACGTAAATAATGCCGCCGGCCACGGTCAGCGCAAACATCGCATGTTTGTTCATGTCGCTACCCTGAAATGACGGATGAAAGGCAAAGATCGCAAATGTAAAGAAAACCATAACGGTAAACAAGCTGCTCAGAAAATACGCAGCATACAGCCGCTTGTTGCGGAGGACGTTATTAAACGCGAACTGACGAAAAGTCATGGTCGTTCCCCCCAAGCAAGGAAAGTGTGTCGATAATTTGCTGGAAGAAGCCTTTTTGGCTGTCTCCACGGTAAATCTCGGAATAAAGCTTACCGTCACGGATGAAGACGACACGGTCAGCATAGCTTGCTGCCTGCGCCTCATGCGTCACAAGGAGTGTAGTCATCCTGTCTTTTTTGTTTAAAGCAGACAACAGCTCCATTACGTCTTTAGAGGCTTTGGAATCAAGGTTTCCGGTTGGTTCGTCAGCAAGTAACAGCTTTGGATTATGAATGATCGCCCGGGCAACAGCTGCCCGCTGTGCTTGACCTCCCGAAATTTCGAAGGTGCGCTTTTTCATAATTCCAGCAATGCCCAGCTTTTCAGCTACAGCTCTTGCTTTGCCTTTCATTTCTTTGACGCTTCTTCCATCAAGCGTGAGCGGCAGAACGATATTTTCTTCAACCGTCAGTGTGTGAAGAAGGTTGAAGTCCTGAAAGACAAAACCAAGCTCTCTGCGGCGGAACTTAGCCAAATCATTTTTCTTTAGCCGATGGGGATTCTGTCCATCAATTGTAATTTCTCCAGTTGTCGGTTCATCAATGGTTGCTACCATGTTCAGTAATGTTGTCTTTCCACTTCCCGATGGCCCCATAATGGCGACAAACTCTCCATCTCCTATAGACAAATCAATATCGGTTAGAGCACGGTAGGCGACTTTTCCTTCATAAACTTTTCCGACTCTTTTCACCTCAAGCATACTTATTTCTCCTCTCGCTTTTGTACTGATGCCAGTGTAGCGCATTAGGCCGGAAGGGAGCTATCGAACTTTCTTTCACTTTTCTTACATCGATGTAAGGTTTTGCGAAGGGCTGAACACAATGCGGAAAATCGATCCCTCGTTGACTTCTGTTTCCACTTCTAGTTGATGTCCAAGGTAATGGCATACCTCGTTAACAAGATACAGTCCCATCCCTGTGGATTCGCGGTATTTGCGGCCGTTAGAACCGGTAAAAAATTTGTGAAAAATTCGTCTTCGATCTTCCGGAGGGATGCCGATGCCCCAGTCTTTCACTTCCAATATGGCTGACCCGTCTCTTTCATAAATTGTAATGTCGATAGAAGAGCTTCTGCCTGCCGAATATTTCACTGCGTTTTGCACAAGCTGGTCAAGGATAAAAAATAGCCATTTTTCATCTGATTCAACAGTAATGCCAGGATGCTGCTCCTTAAAACGAGGATAGACCCGATTGCGGATATAGAAGCGCTTATTTTCTGTGTTGACTGCTTGTACCGTTTTGGCGAGCAAGACGGGCTTGATTTGAAAATCTTGTTCAATAGTTCGCAGACGGGCATTGTAAAGAACTGTATTCAAGCTATGGCGCATTCGTTCTGTCTCTTCACGAATGTTCGAAGATTCAGGTTCGTCAAGGTTTTGTGCGGTCAGTTCAATAACCGAAAGAGGTGTTTTTATCTGATGCACCCATCGATCGATAAATTCCAGGTGCTCTTCCTGTCGCTTTTCAGCTCGCTGCAGAGCCGTCATATAAAGCTGATATTGTGACTTTAACAGTGCATGAAGGGCAGCAGCAGTCGGAGCAGAGCCGGTTTTCTCTAATGATTCATCAGGGGATGAAAGGCCGTTCTCTAGCCTTTTATAAAATGAACGCCGGCTTATGTAATGATAGAATAAATAACTGGCTAGCAAACATAGTCCAATAAAAACGGCATATAGAAAAACAGAAATGTGATGATAGCCGTCGAGCCAAAAAATAAGAAAAAAAACGAAAAATTGGACGAGTTGAAAAGAAATCAACAGTAAATGTTCACGAAAAAATAACCTCATGCTCTTGCCGGCCCCCATGTTACATTCAGTCGATAGCCAGCACCGCGCACGGTTTCGATGGATTGTTCAATACCGAGTTCCTGCAGTTTTTTACGCACACGAGTAACATTTACATTCAATGTATTTTCATCCACACAAGTTTGCTCATCCCATAGCTTTTCCAGTAAATCTTCCCTCCCCGCTACACGTGGATAACGATCCATTAAGCTTTCAAGAATATCTGTTTCTTTTTTTGTCAGGCGTATCTCCTGATTGGCAAAGTGCAATTCAAATCGCTCTGGATAAAGCTTCAGTCCATCTAACTCAATGACCTGTTCCTGGTGGTTGGAGGAATAGGCGCCGTAAGCCCGACGAAGCTGGCTGCGGACTTTGGCCATAACGACATCGGCATGAAACGGCTTTGTAATAAAGTCATCCCCGCCATTTTCCAAAGCCATGACCTGATCCATTTCCCCCGTTCGGGCCGAGATAAAAATAATAGGACAAATAGAAACAAGACGGATTTGCCGACACCAATAATAGCCATCGAATTTAGGCAAATTAATGTCCAGCAAGACGAGATCAGGCTTCTCTTTATGAAATAGATCCATGACATGATCAAAATCCTCTATTACTACGCTTTGCAGCCCATACTTTTCAATAAATACTTTTAAATGTCCAGCAATCTTTGGATCATCTTCAATAATCATAATTTTTTCCATTGGATTCCTCCTTCAACAGGCGAAGTGTTCTTTTGCGACTGCTTACAAAATTGATTATAGCATGAAGTGGCTGCATGCAAATAAAAGCCATGGAGGGTAATTGGATGCGCAGTAATAAGGAGATAAGACAGGTAGCTTTAAGTGTTTGAGATATTCATCCACCAATATTCATTTCAACTATATGACAATTATGGTAATCTAAAACTATCAATCTCTTCTATTAATAACGAGTCTATCAAGAGTGATTCAGATGTAAACGAGAGCGTTGTGAATCCATCATAATAATTTATGTTAGGTGATAAAATGGACTTTAAAAAATTTACAATGGTTTTTATTTCTGTAGCTGTTATTTCTCTTGTATGTGGGTTAATTGCTTTATCTGTAATAGGAGTTAGTGTACCGGCAGAAGAAAACCATCTTCGTAAAAAGCAAGAGGCAGAGACAGAGAAGGAGACTAAAAAACAGACGGATGAATTTGTTGAAAAACAAATTAATATTGAAGGGGACATAAGAGAGACTTTACCGACATTGAATGATGGCAATGAGCCGCAAGTGACTGATCTTATGCATAAAATGACTCATCAAAAAGTGGTGTCAGATGAAAAATGGGGAGCGATCGAGATGACTCCAGAAAACATTGCGAAACTGAAGCAACACGTTTTAGCAAATAATTTTAAATCAAAGGAATTTTTTCTCGAAATATTAAATAGGTGGGAGACTGGAAATTTTGATAAAGCAGATAAAGATCACAATGCTTTATGGGAGGCACAGGGAGGAACCGTTGGCATTGCTTACGACCTGATGACAGAAAAACAGGAGAAGCAGTTTATCGAGAGGAATTTCAGGTAAGAATAAAATAAAGGGAAGTGAATATCCTTACTTTTATATGGAAATAATGAAAATCCTCTTGAATTCGACAATATTTTTATATATAATAAAACACATGTTATAAATTGAACTCTTTACTTGCGGGTGTAGTTTAATGGTAAAACCTCAGCCTTCCAAGCTGATGTCGTGGGTTCGATTCCCATCACCCGCTCTCTCATATTGTTATTAACGCAATGTTTTATTCCTTGCTGGATAAGATGTTGCGTTTTTTAATGTATATGAACGCTTGCTGGAAAATGCTTTCTCTGAAAGGAGGAGTAGGAATGGATTATGCTGTTTTAAAGAAAGAAATTATTGAATATAGCCGGGAAATCGGTATAGATAAGATTGGTTTCGCCTCAGCAGCTCCCTTCACTGAGCTGAAAGATCGTCTAGTGCGTCAACAAGCATTGGATTATCAGTCAGGTTTTGAAGAAAAGGACATTAACAAGCGGGTGGACCCTTCTTTAATTTTTGATCAGCCAAGGTCGCTTATTGCCATTGCGTTAGCCTATCCTTCTAAAATGAAAGAGTCTGTGAAAGGAAAGAAAGGAGAGAGAAGGGGCATCTTCTGCCGGGCTTCCTGGGGAGAGGATTATCACACGATCCTTCGCGACCGGTTAGGCAAATTAGAAGCATTTATCGCGGCTAAAGTTCCCGACGCTCGCTTTCGTTCAATGGTGGACACAGGAGAGCTGTCAGACAGAGCGGTGGCTGAGCGTGCGGGGATTGGCTGGAGTGGCAAGAATAGCTCTATTATTACACCTGAATTTGGTTCCTATGTTTATTTAGGAGAAATGATTACTAACTTGCCATTTGAGCCAGATAAGCCGATCGAAAATCGCTGCGGCACATGTACGAAATGTTTAGATGCTTGTCCAACGGGCGCCCTCGTACAAGGAGGACAGTTAAATGCTAAACGCTGTATTGCGTTTTTAACACAAACGAAGGACTTCATGCCTGTAGAGTTTCGTGAAAAGCTTGGGAACCGTCTATATGGCTGTGACACTTGTCAAACGGTTTGTCCAGAAAATAGAGGGATCGACTTTCATTTCCATGAGGAAATGGAGCCAGAACCAGAGGCGGTAAAGCCGCTTCTTAAGCCGCTAGTCAACATGAGTAACAAGGAGTTTAAGCAAAGATTTGGCTCTATGTCTGGCTCTTGGAGAGGAAAGAAGCCTATTCAGCGCAATGCTATTATTGCATTGGCTCATTTTAAAGAAGAAGAAGCTTTGCCTTCCCTAATTGAGGTGCTACACTCAGATGTCCGTCCAGTATTAAGAGGAACCGCTGCTTGGGCAATCGCAAAAATTGGTGGTGAGGGGGCTAGAGAAGCGCTCATTTCAGCAAGAACAAACGAAAAGGATGATGAAGTTATCGCTGAAATCGAGAAAGGAATCTCTTCAATGAATTAACATGAACAGAGACTAGCCTGAATAGATATAGAAAAACGAATCGTTCAGGAGGATCTTTTCATGTGTGAAGAGCTTCGACAGGAAATCGAGCGGCGTTTGCAGTCTCTCGTGGATGGCAAAGTGAGTGACGAGGAGAAGTTGCTAAGAAAGCAGCAGCAACTAGAGTCAAGGGGGAGTAAAATTCTTAAAGCTAAAGCTTTTGGCAAGATACTTTCCAATGAGGGAGAATGGACACGTTATCTCGTTCATTTTAAATATTTAATTAAGCAGGACAGCTATATTTATTTAGAGGAAGAAGTCGAGGAGAGAGCTGCTCGCATAGAAAATCAAAAGCTGATAGAAGATAAGGAAACAAAACTCCCGCTTGTTTTTTTAGGGGAAGAAAAGGGAGTGGCTGACTTCCCGGAGGTCTTGGAAGAGAGACGAGCCTTTCATTATGACCGTCTTAAAGCCGTTCAATATGCGGAGCGATGGTGGAATAGTTATAATCCAGCTTATCGAAAATTTAATGTGGATTGTACCAATTATATTTCCCAATGCTTGCATGCAGGCGGAGCGCCGATGACGGGTTACCCAGATAGAAGCCGAGGCTGGTGGATGACAAATAATAATTGGAGCTACAGCTGGACAGTTGCTCATGCTTTCCGCTGGTTTTTGTCCTCCTCCAAGAGCGGGATACGCGCGCAAGAGGTGAGTGAACCGAAAATGCTGCAGCCTGGTGATGTAATTTGTTATGACTTTCAAGGAGACGGCCGCTTTGACCATTCGACGATTGTCACAGCAAAAGACCGCCGTGACATGCCGCTCGTTAATGCCCACACAACAAACAGCCGCATGCGCTATTGGAGTTATGAAGATTCTACCGCCTATACTCCCGGTATTCAGTATAAGTTTTTTCAAATTAAAGATGATTCTTCTTAAGTTTTTTTACTAGTGATATAATAAATAGGTTACAGCATAAATATGAGGTGAATAATTTTGTCTATTAACGTAGTACTTTACCAGCCCGAGATCCCGGCCAATACCGGAAATATTGCTAGAACTTGCGCAGCTACAGATACAGTGCTTCATTTAATCCGTCCGCTTGGCTTCTCAACGGATGATAAAATGTTGCGCCGTGCCGGCCTGGATTACTGGCAGTTTGTAAAAGTGGTGTATTATGATTCCCTCGAGGAATTTTATGAGAAGAATGCCGATGGAGAATATTATTATTTAACCAAATTTGGCGAGAATAACTACGCCGATTTTGATTATAGCAATCGTGACAAAGAGCATTTCTTTATTTTTGGAAGAGAAACGACAGGCTTGCCAAAAGAGACTATTAATGAAAATAAAGAGCGGTGCCTGCGCATTCCAATGAATGAAAATGTAAGATCCTTGAATCTATCTAATACAGCCGCCATTTTAGTTTATGAAGCATTGCGTCAGCAGAGCTTCCTGAAATTAAAATAAAAAAGCACTGCAGCCTGACTGCAGTGCTTTTTTTGTGAAGAAAGTGACGTTCTTTTGACGATGCCTTCGCTTTTTTAAATTATTTTGTACCTGGCTTATCTTCATATCCAGCAGTAAAAATTGCGGAAAGGAAGGCAATAATCACAGCTAAAATGAGTATGAAATTCATTTTACGTACCCCTTTCTTAAGAAGTCTTTTCCTGCACACTATTTTTATTATAGCTGAAAGCATTTGTAAAGAAAACGCTAACTTATTGCAAATTACGGACAATCAATGATTCCGCTTTTCATTAGCATGTTAGAGGCTGTACGGGCATAGGATTTATTAATCGTTCTCTAATTACGCAAAAGCGGGAGGTCTATATGGATATCTTAAAAAAAGTCGAACAATACCGTGAACAGGAAGAAAAGTTAAAGTGGGAAGGCACTTTTGCGGAATATTTGGATATCGTTAAACAAAAGCCTTGGGTGGCTCAGTCAGCTCATTCTAGAATTTACCATATGATCAAAGACAAAGGGATAGAGACAGAGAATGGCTCTAAGAAATATAGTTTCTTCAGCACGGAGCTATACGGACTGGAAGAAGCGCTAGAACGCCTCGTTGAGGAGTATTTCCACCCTGCAGCAAAACGATTGGATGTCCGCAAACGGATTTTGTTGTTGATGGGACCGGTTAGTGGAGGGAAATCAACGCTTGTTGCCATATTGAAAAAAGGAATGGAGGCTTATTCAAGAACAGAAAGAGGGGCTGTATACGCGATTAAAGGATGTCCGATGCATGAGGATCCGCTCCATTTAATACCTGCTCATTTGCGGGAAGATTTTCATAAGGAGTATGGTGTTCGAATTGAAGGGAATTTATCGCCATTAAACATGATGAGGCTACAGGAAGAATACAATGGCCGGATTGAAGACGTACTGGTGGAAAGAATCTTTTTCTCTGAAGATAAACGGGTTGGGGTCGGAACATTCAGCCCCTCTGATCCGAAGTCTCAGGATATCGCTGATCTAACGGGCAGCATTGACTTCTCTACGATTGCTGAATACGGATCTGAGTCTGACCCGCGCGCCTACCGTTTTGATGGAGAGTTGAATAAAGCGAACCGTGGATTGATGGAGTTTCAGGAGATGCTGAAATGTGATGAAAAATTCTTGTGGCATTTATTGTCTCTTACACAGGAAGGGAACTTTAAGGCGGGAAGATTTGCCTTGATTTCCGCAGATGAATTAATTGTTGCCCACACAAATGAGACGGAGTATCGGTCGTTTATTTCTAATAAAAAGAATGAAGCCCTTCATTCACGGATTATTGTCATGCCGATTCCGTACAATCTAAAGTTGTCAGAAGAGGAAAAGATTTATGAGAAAATGATTCGCGAAAGTGATGTGTCTGATGTTCATATCGCTCCGCATACGTTAAAAGTAGCAGCCATGTTTACTATTTTGACTCGTTTGAAGGAGCCGAAACGCGGCGATATTGACCTTGTTAAAAAGATGAGATTATATGATGGCGAAAATGTGGAAGGGTACAATTCAGCAGATGTCGATCAGTTAAAGAAGGAGTACCAGGATGAAGGAATGAGCGGCATTGACCCACGCTATGTGATTAATCGTATTTCATCTACGATCATCCGTAAAGAAGTATCTTCCATTAACGCGCTTGATGTTCTCCGCTCCCTGAAAGAGGGACTTGATCAGCATCCGTCGATTTCAAACGAACAACGAGAAAAATACTTGAACTTTATTTCTGTCGCACGGAAAGAATATGACAACATTGCCAAGAAGGAAGTGCAAAAAGCGTTTGTTTACTCATATGAAGAATCAGCGAAGACGTTGATGGATAATTATTTGGATAACGTAGAAGCGTATTGTAATAAGTCAAAAATGCGCGATCCGCTCACCGGGGAAGAAATCAATCCGGATGAAAAGCTTATGCGTTCGATTGAAGAGCAGATTGGTATTTCTGAAAATGCCAAGAAAGCGTTTAGAGAAGAGATTTTAATTAGAATTTCGGCTTACGCTCGAAAAGGAAAGAGGTTTGACTATCATTCTCATGACCGCCTGCGTGAGGCCATCCAGAAGAAACTGTTCGCCGACTTAAAAGATATCGTGAAAATTACAACTTCAACGAAAACGCCGGATGAACAGCAGTTGAAAAAAATCAATGAGGTAGTGGCTCGTTTAATTGATGATCATGGCTATAATTCTGTATCAGCCAATGAACTGCTTCGTTATGTGGGCAGCCTGCTGAACAGATAGAAGAAGAGGCAGCCGTTTTGGCCGCCCTCTTTTTTCCTTTTCAACTATATACTTCGTACAACTTTCCGCCTGCATGCATACGATAAAACTAAGGAAAGGAGAGATGATAGGAGATGAGTGAGCATCATCACGTATCCCGTGAAAATTGGTCTCTTCACCGCAAAGGGTATGACGATCAAGAGCGGCATAAGCAAAAAGTACAGGATGCCATAAAAAAGAACTTGCCGGATTTAGTTACAGAAGAGAGTATCATCATGTCAAACGGCAATGAAGTCATCAAAATCCCTATTCGTTCCATAGAAGAATATAAAATTAGATATAACTATGATAAAAATAAGCATGTCGGGCAGGGGGACGGCGATAGCCAAGTAGGCGATGTTATCGCTCGCGATGGCAGCCCTGCTGAGGGAGCTGGAAAAGGAAGCGGTCCCGGCGATCAAGCTGGAGAAGATTACTACGAAGCAGAAGTGTCGTTTATGGACTTAGAAAAAGCATTCTTCAGCGAGCTGGCACTTCCCAATCTGAAGCAAAAAGAACAGGCGCCTTTCACAGTGGAAGACGTGGAATATAATGATATACGCAAAACAGGGTTAATGGGCAATGTGGATAAGAAGAAAACATTGCTATCAGCTTATAAGCGCAACGCTTTAACTGGAGAAGCGAAATTCCATCCTATTTTACCCGAGGATTTAAAATTCAGAACGTGGACAGAAGTGGAAAAGCCAGAATCAAAAGCCGTGATCCTTGCAATGATGGACACAAGCGGATCGATGGGGGTCTGGGAAAAATATATGGCCAGAAGCTTCTTTTTCTGGATGGTTCGCTTTTTGCGGACAAAGTACGAAACCGTTGATATTGAATTTATTGCTCATCATACAGAAGCCAAAGTAGTCAGCGAAGAGCATTTCTTTTCTAAAGGAGAGAGCGGGGGGACGATTTGTTCATCTGCTTATCGAATGGCTTTAGAACTTATCGAAGAGAAATATGACCCTTCCCGCTACAATATTTACCCCTTCCACTTTTCAGACGGGGATAATTTATCATCTGACAATCTGCGGTGTGTAAAGCTGGTTGACGAGCTGATGGAAAAATCGAATATGTTCGGCTACGGAGAGGTGAACCAGTACAACCGAAATAGCACGCTCATGAATTCGTATAAAAATATTAAAGATAATAAGTTTAGACATTATATCTTGAGGCAAAAAGCGGATGTATTTTATGCGATGAAAAGTTTTTTTGGAAAAGAAGAATAAAAAAAAGTACCTTATTGAAAAGATCCATGCTTTCAATAAGGTACTTTTTTGTTTAGTTTGGCTTGAACAGGAAATAAATAAAGATATCAGACAAGTAAAGGAGCGAATAGAAAATGAGTAAAGAGACTGGCAAGCAACAAGAGCAGGAAAATCTGTCAATTGAGCAAAAGGAAAAAAGAAGGCGCGGTGAAGATATCGAGCCACAGCGAGAAGTGGATAAGCCGACGCATTCTGATTCATAAAAAAAGAGATCAGCACATATTGAGGATTTTCTCAATATGTGCTTATTTATTTGATCAATATTTTAAGAAGAGTTAATTATGGGTATAAGACGAAGGAGTCTATCATAAGGAGGAGCCATATGAAAGCTGTTACTTACCAGGGAGCAAAAGATGTGCAAGTAAAAGAAGTGGAAGATCCTGTTTTGCAAAAAAGAGACGATGTGATTGTTCGCATCACCTCCACAGCTATTTGCGGATCGGACCTTCATCTTTATCAAGGCAATATGCCGCTGCGTCCGGGCTATATTATCGGGCATGAGCCAATGGGAATTGTCGAAGAAGTGGGGCCAGATGTAACGAAAGTAAAAAAAGGAGACCGAGTCGTTCTGCCGTTTAATGTCTCATGCGGCCACTGTTTCTATTGCCAGCATGACATGGAAAGTCAATGTGACAATTCCAATCCTCATAAGGATACGGGAGGATACTTCGGTTATACAGAACAATACGGCAATCATCCCGGAGGCCAGGCAGAATATCTGCGAGTGCCATTCGGAAACTTTATGCCGTTTGTTGTTCCTGAATCTTGTGAACTGGAGGACGAGGCTTTATTATTCATGTCGGACGTGTTGCCAACAGCCTATTGGAGCGTGGAACACTCAGGCATGAAGCCGGGGGATACGGTTGTCGTTCTTGGGAGTGGCCCCATTGGATTAATGACGCAAAAGTTTGCGTGGATGAAAGGAGCCAAGCGGGTTATCGCTGTTGACTATTTGCCTTATCGTCTGCAGCTTGCTCAAAAAATGAACAATGTAGAGGCGTATAATTTCTCCGAATATCCGGAAATGGGTCACCACATTAAAGAGCTGACAAACGGAGGAGCAGATATCGTTATCGACTGTGTAGGAATGGATGGGAAAAAATCAGCGATTGAAAAAATCGAACAAAAATTAAAGCTGCAAGGTGGTACATTAAGTGCGATCAATATCGCTAAAGATGCCGTAAGAAAGTTTGGCACCGTTCAGTTAACTGGAGTATACGGGCTTATGTACAATATGTTTCCGCTCGGCAATTTCTTTGAGAGAAACATCACATTGAAAATGGGCCAGGCACCGGTTATCCATTACATGCCGGAGCTATTTGAAAAAATTACAGCAAGTGAAATTAATCCGACGGAAATTATTACGCATATTATGCCGTTAGACCAAGCGCCACAGGCTTATAAAATTTTTAATGATCATGAGGACGAATGTGTAAAAGTTGTATTAAAACCTTAAAAAAGAAGAAGCCGGATCCGGCTTCTTCTTTTCAAAAGTTTAGTGAGGCAAAAAGGCAAGCTGGTAAAAGAACAGAACAGCAAACACATAAACGAGTGGATGCACTTCACGGAATTTTCCGCGAACCACTTTCAATAGCGGGTAGGAAATGAAACCGAGAGCAATACCTGTTGCAATACTAGACGTTAATGGCATGCTAAGAATAATTAAAAATGCTGGAAATGCTTCATCAAGCTCATTCCAAGTAATCTTGGCGACACTTTCCATCATTAAGCAGCCAACGATAATCAGAGCAGGAGCTGTGATAGCCGGCAAGCCGGATACCGCACTGACGAGCGGCCCAAAGAAAGCAGCAAGCACAAACAATCCAGAAACAACAACAGTCGTAAGCCCTGTACGTCCGCCAGCAGCGACCCCAGTTGAAGATTCTATATAGGCACTTGTCGGGCTTGTTCCAAAGATAGAGCCGGCAGTAGCCGCAATAGAATCAGCGAGAAGGGCCTGGCGCGCTCGTGGCATAGTTTTGCCTTTCATCAAGCCAGCCTGCTGAGCCACAGCAATCATGGTCCCTGTTGTATCAAAAATAGTTACTAATAGGAAGGAGAAGACGACAGCATATAAGTTATGCTGAATCACATCTCCAATAGCAGTGAACGGGTTAGAAATCAGCAGCCCTTCTGGAAGAGAAGGAGCGGAGACAATCTTAGTAATTTCTAATTGACCGGTGAAATAAGCAATCACACTCGTAATAAGCATCCCAATAAACAAGGCCCCATTTACTCTCATAACCATCAGTACAATAGTAATGGCGAGCCCTGCCAAGGCTAACAATGCTCCAGGGCTATGGAGATCGCCCAGCGCTACTAAATTTGTCGGATGATCAGCGATAATACCAGTTTGACGAAGCCCAATAAAGGCGATAAATAACCCGATTCCCGCTGTAATTCCATGCTTAAGATTATCTGGAATAGCAATAATTAATTTTTCTCGGAAAGGAGTCAAGGATAAGGCAATAAAAATAAGACCGGCGACGAAAACAGCAGCAAAAGCTGTCGAATAAGTAATGTCTCCGTGAGAACCGACAACAGAATAAGCAAAATATGCGTTCATACCCATTCCCGGGGCAATCGCAATCGGATAATTGGCCATGAGAGCCATCCATAATGTTCCGATGACAGTAGCAATAATCGTGGCTGTAAATACTTGATCAAATGGTACACCTGCATCCTGTAGGATAATTGGATTCACCACAACAACGTATACCATTGTTAGGAATGTAGTCAGACCAGCGATTACTTCTTTTTTTGTATTTGTTCCATTTTCCTTTAATTTAAACATTGGAAACCTCCAAAATACGAACATTAAAAATCACACTTAATATAATATTCGTTTTGTTGAGTAGATGCAATAGGAAAATAAAAAAGAGTGATCTTTTGATCACGAACAAGCCATGTTGTTCAGTATTGGTGAAACTAGTGCGTGAATGGAGAGCTATTTCTTATTATGGTAGCGAAAAAGCAAGATATCCAAAGTTTCTATTGAGGCAAAAAGAATACGTGGTTAAGATGAAGGTGCAAGTGAACGAATGGTTATACTGGCTAGCGGGCTTTTAATAAAAGGCTCTGTTAAAGAAGGATATTTTTTCATCGTTGATTGTAGCGGAAAGCGTCCGCCTGCAGTGAAAATCAACCATTAAGTATCACAGAGCCTAATCAAAAGGAAGAAACCATTTTTTAGAAGGGGGAGATAAAATGCCTGGAAGCAAGCAGGAAAAGATACTCATCATTCTCATGTTTGTTATTGCCTTCGTTCTATTTTTAAATATTTTAAGAAAATATGTATTTTAAAAAGCTGTTCCGCCATAGCGGAACAGCTTTTTATAGGAATAAATCAAGAATGAAGTAGGTTAAAGCGGCAATTGTAGCCGATATTGGCAATGTGATCACCCATGTAATTAACATGCGCTGGGCCGTTCCCCATTTAACACCGCGAATCCGATGTGAAGCGCCTACCCCTAAAATGGAAGAAGAAATGACATGAGTAGTACTGACTGGCAAATGGATAAATGTAGCACCGAAAATGATGGCTGCGGATGTTAAGTCGGCCGCAACACCATTAACTGGACGAATCTTCATAATTTTTCCGCCAACCGTTTTAATGATCTTCCAGCCACCTATAGAAGTCCCAATTCCCATGGCAGCCGCACAGGAAAACTGTACCCAAAACTGAATATCCGTTGTCGACTGGAAGTTGTTAGCGATCAGTGCCATTGTAATAATCCCCATCGCTTTTTGGGCATCGTTCGTACCATGTGTGTATGATTGCAAGGCAGCCGTAAAAATTTGAAAGTGGCGGAACCGGCGGTTTGTTTTCGGTAAGTTATTGTCCTTAAACACCACTTTGAATATGCTGTATACGATAAAGCCGCCAATAAAAGCAATAATTGGCGAAAGAATCAGTGCTTCAATAATTTTTAAGAAGCCACTGTAATTCAAAATTCCCACACCGGCAGCTGCAATCGCCGCCCCAGCAATAGAACCAATCAAGGCATGAGAGGAACTGCTCGGAATTCCGTAATACCATGTAAGTAAATTCCAAAGGATAGCAGAAATTAAAGCCGCTAAAATAACGGTCGAACCATTTTCAAGCATAAAGGGATCAACAATATCCTTTGTGATGGTCTTCGCTACTCCAGTGAATGTCATGGCCCCAAGAAAGTTCATAGAAGCTGCCAGTATAATAGCATGGCGGGGCTTAAGAGCCTTCGTGGAGACGGAGGTAGCAATAGCATTTGCCGTATCATGGAAGCCGTTAATAAAATCAAATGATAAAGCGCAGACAACGATTAATACTGTAACAATGAGTAGAGAATCCATAAATAGGGCGCTCCTTAAGCGTTTTTCATAATGATGGTTTCGAGAGTATTGGCCACATCCTGACAGAAATCAGCAATTTGTTCTAAGCTCTCATAAATTTCTTTTAGCTTAATGAGTTGAATTGGGTCTTTCTCTGTGGCGAACAGATGTTTAATGGATTGGCGTCTTATGCCATCACAAGCTGTTTCGTAATCTTTAATTTTAATGACATGCTCACGGATTGGCAGTAGCTTTTTCGTCTCAAGCAAGTCAACGGCCCGTTCAATTTCAACTGAACAACCGCGAATGGCTTCAACAAATTTCAGCATATATTCATCGACGTTAATAATCGAGTACATTTCAAACATCGCTGCTGTTTCTTCAAGACCGTCAAGGACATCATCCATGCTCATCGCAAGCGCTAAAATGTCTTCCCGCTCGATCGGTGTGATAAACGACTGGTTCAATTCCTTAATAACCTCGTGAATTAATTCGTCGCCTTTGGTTTCGAACGTTTTCATCTCGTTGTAAAAGATTTTTAAATCGCTGGCGTTCTTTAGTTTGTAGTCAGCAAAGTAATCGGCACTTTCCTTCAAATTGACTGCAATTGAATTAAGCAAGATAGTGAATTTATCCTTTTTGTGTTTAAACAATTCGAAAAGCCTCCTAATTATAAAAAATGGCTAACAGCACTATTTTACTTGAATAAAGCCCAAGAAAAAAGAGTTTGTCGAAAAAAGGCAGAAAAATTATTTGTTTAAACGGCTTTCCCCAGCTAAATGGTCGATTCTGCTTTTATTTGACGGTAAAATACAAGTAAATCTGAAAGGAGGAATAAAAATGAAAGTTGTTGAAAATCTCCAAGGCACGCTAACTTTGAACAATGGACTGGCAATCCCGCAAGTAGGACTCGGTGTCTATAAAATGACGGATGAGGCAGAGGCGAACTTTGCCATTCAGTCGGCCCTGCGCATGGGATATCGTCTCATCGACACGGCAGCTATTTATGAAAATGAACAGATTGTTGGCCAGGCTATAAAAGAAAGCGGCGTGAACCGTGAAGAAGTGTTCCTTACTACAAAAGTGTGGAACAGTGATCAGGGATATGATGAAACCCTGAAAGCATTTGACACCTCATTAAATAAACTGCAAACGAATTATCTGGATTTATATTTAATTCACTGGCCTGGAAAATCCAAAGAGAAGTACCGGGAAACATGGCGGGCACTCGAGCAGTTATACAGCGAAGGAGCCGTTAAAGCGATCGGTGTCTGCAACTTTCAAGTCCACCATCTGGAAGGATTGCTTGCTGTCTGCAACGAGGTGCCGGCCATTAATCAGATTGAGAATCATCCATACTTGACTCAGGAAAAAGTGAGAAAGTACTGCCAGGAAAAAAACATTATGGTAGAGGCATGGTCGCCAATCGCTCGCAATAGGCTGGCTAACGAACCGACACTGAACCACATAGCGAAAAAACACAACAAGTCAGTTTCACAAATTATTCTACGCTGGCACCTGCAAAATGGCACAGTCGTTATTCCAAAATCCATTCATGCTGAACGGATGAAAGAAAACAGTGAACTTTTTGATTTTCAACTTTCCCTTGAAGACATGAAAAATATCAACGCCTTAAACAAAGGAGAAAGAATCGGTCCCGACCCCGACCAATTTGAAAATGGCTTTGCAAATTAAAAGCGCAAGGCGCTCGCCCAGCGTGATAGGAGGTTGGAGGAATGTCTGTCGGAGTCGTTCGTTGACGCCAACAGACATTCTGAAACCGCCGTACACGCTAGAGCCTGAAGCTGGATAAAGCTAAAAGCGCAAGGCGCTCGCCCAGCGACCGTTCAGCCAATTTAAGTGAAGAGAGAGCGAATGTCATCTGGAACAGTTGACTGGCAAACGATTGTTTCACCGGTGAACGGATGAGGAATTTCGATTTTAGCCGCATGAAGAGCTTGTCTTTTTACGAGTGGCTCTCCTCCGTATAGACGGTCTCCGACAAGAGGGTGACCGCTGGCAGAAAAGTGAACGCGAATTTGATGAGTTCGTCCAGTCGCAAGCTGACATTCTACAATAGAGAGCTTGCGGCTTTTATTTCTCTGCAGCACACGAAAATAAGTGAGAGCAGATTGGCCCGATGGTGAGATGCGTCTCCTCGTGGGATGATGTCTATCTCTTCCGACCGGCTTGTTGATCGTTCCTTTATTTTTTTGCATGATGCCGTGAACGGCAGCGACGTAAGTTCGTTTAATAAGTCGATCTTGCAGAAGGTGGGAGAGAACCGTATAGGCTGCTTCATGCTTGGCAAATAGAACGACACCGCTCGTCTGTTCATCCAAACGATGAACATGGCGGATAAAACCACACTCTCCGGATAATTGGACATGATAAGCAACTGCATTGAGTAAAGAGTTGATTTCTTCCTCCTGATTAGGGTGAGTTTTCATTCCAGCTGGCTTATTCACAACGAGCAAATGGTCGTCCTCATATAAAATATCCATGTCAAAGAACGAAGGAACAGGGCTTTCTGTGGAAGAAAGGAATAGCGGAATCTGCAAGGCATCATTCTCCCTGAGAGCAGCTTGCCAATCAGCTGTTTTTCCATTTAATGTGATGGCTTGATCCATTCTCCATTGATGAATCAGTTTTTTGGGCAGCTTCCACTTTTCTTTAAAAATAGAATAAGCGGTTTCCCCTTCCCACTCCAAAGGAATGCTAATTTCGTAAATAGTACCTTTGCGCTTTGTCTTATACAAAATGGTTCCCACCTTTAGGTTATCTTACCCCATTTCACAAAATTACCAACGTTATTAAATGAGGTTATATGTTATTCTTGAACTATCTATCAGATCATTAATTAGGATATAGCAGGGAAGGTGTTTTTTTGAAAGTAATTATTGCCTCCACTACCGAGCAGGAAGAAAAAATTAATGAATTAATTTGGCAATTAAAGGAGGAAGTTTTCCCCCGCTTCTTTGAAGAGGAAGAACTGAGAATCATGTATGAATTTGGAATATTGGAATTGACAGATAGTCACTTTAAGCTTTTTGGAACTCTCCAGGATGCTTTTCAAGTGATCTCTAGTCTTCAAACAATTTTATCTATCCTTGAAACAAACGATCCTGCTAGTCTGCCCTCGCACTATCAGGAAATGTTTGAAAGAAACACAGCGATTTTAGAAGCGTTTGATATTAGTTTTCCTTTCTTTCTCAGTCATTTTACCAATAAAAGAAGTCTGATCCCCTATTTAACTTCTCTTACCCCGTCCAACACATACTTGATGTAAGCCTTCTGTGCAACCAGAAGGCTTTTTTATTAGGGCTCGGCTATCCCTAATTGTTGATTTCTGCTCCGATTTTTTGTTGAAAAACCCTATTCACCTTTAACAGAGCCTCTGTTTTAAAATTATAATTAACAAGCGATCGTAAAAGAAGCCCCTGCCATTGGAGACAGGGGAGTTCTTTTATTTTTCTTTATGGGCATCCAAAAATTGTTCAAGCGTTTCTTTCGGCTGGCTGCCGACGAGGCGCTCCTGCTCTTCGCCATTTTTAAAGTAGACAAGAGTTGGTGTTGATTCAATCTGGTAATGATCCCATCCATCTTCAAATTCCAGAAGATTAAACTGATTGATATGAGTATTCTTTTCTTTAGCAAGCGGCATAAGAACTGGCGTAGTAGCCTGACAATGAGGACAGGTTGGGCTATAAAAATAAACAAAAAGGTCTTCTCCGTCCTCTAGCTTCTTGTCCAACTCATCCGGCAAGATAAGGTTGCTGTAGTTTGGATCATCAAGTTGTTTAATCGTTTCGGGATGAAGCTCTTTTTTACCATAAGGATTGTCCTTTGACGCTTCATTTTGCTGATATTTGGTGAGGAAAACAATTGCTGCAAATATAATTAAAATAACAGCCGCAAAGATAATAATTTTTTTCATGCTAGGCAACGTCCTTTCCTTTAATAACGAGGAGGCTGGTTATAAAAATAATAATGAATGCTGTAAGTGCCAAAAAAGGGATAGTAATAAAACCAAACCAGTTAATGTACATTCCTGTGCACGGTACCCTTCCGCATGCTGGAGCACTGTTTGTAAAAAAATCAACTTTTTGAATAGCGTAATGATAAAGAGAAATACAGCCCCCGATAGCTGAAAGGGTTAAGGAATAGCGGGCAGCAGCCATATCTTTTTTTATGATGGCAAGCCCCAGGATTAAAACAAGTGGATACATAAGAATCCGCTGATACCAGCAAAGCTCGCAAGGCTCATATTTCATCACTTCTGAAAAATATAAGCTGCCGAGCATCGCAATAAAGGAAGCGCCCCAAGCGATAAAAAGCAGGTTTTCTTTTTTCATACATTCTCCTTTTCTATATAAATTTCTCTAAATGATTATAGTATTAGCAGCTGAAAAAAGTAAAATAATCAGTCCTAAAAGTGCAGAGAGACATGAGAAAGAGCAGCTGGAAAGGCTTTTTTTACCTTCCCAGCTGCTTATCACTGGTGGAATTCCTCTAGGCATTTAATGAGTTGGCATGCTCCACATAGTGGAATAATGTATAAAAAGTTTTTTCCACAGCAGAATAAGAATTAGGGAATGAGCGGGCATGGAGAAAATGTTCAATTTTCTTCGACAGTAAATGATCTTTTGTCCGCACCATCAATATGAGCAGGTTTGTCCAGTCTGAACGATGAACATAGTACAGCACACGGTCATAATCTGTATAATCCATTGCTTATCCCCCCTTGTTCGAGGAACTATCTATAGTATATGTTCCCCCTCAAAAAACTCTCTCTGTAAATACTGGCATAGCCCCCGTTTAAAAATTGAATAAGGATTTGGCGGAAAAGAGGGTATGACCCTTTGCTTTTTTTCATAAGTATTTGTTAAAGGGCAAAAGGGGGAAGCGAAAATGAATGAGGCAGAAATGAAAGACCTTCAGTATGCCATTGATGAAATTACTGAAATTGCCACGGGATTCGGCCTTGATTTTTATCCGATGAGATATGAAATTTGCCCGGCGGAAATTATTTATACGTTTGGCGCCTACGGCATGCCGACCCGGTTTTCTCACTGGAGTTTTGGTAAACAATTTTTCAAAATGAAACTACAATATGATCTTGGTCTTAGTAAAATATACGAGCTCGTAATTAATTCAAATCCATGTTATGCCTTCTTGCTTGATACGAATTCTTTAATTCAGAACAAACTGATTGTAGCTCACGTATTGGCTCATTGTGATTTCTTTAAGAATAATGTCCGTTTCCAGCAAACGAACCGACATATGGTGGAAAGTATGGCTGCAACAGCTGACAGAATCCATCAATATGAAATGGACCATGGCAAGGAAACGGTAGAAAAGTTTTTGGACGCTGTGCTGGCCATTGAGGAGCACATCGATCCTTCGCTTCTAAGACGGCAGCTCTACTGGCAAACAGACGAACCAGAAGTGGAGCAGGAGAAGAAGAAGGGGCCTTATGATGATCTTTGGCTGCTTGATGAGACAAACACATTTGAAATTACACCGAAAAAAGCAAAGAAAACAATTCCTCCCCGGCCGGAAAAAGATGTCATGCTGTTCATTGAACAGTATAGCCGAGACCTTGAGGACTGGCAGCGTGACATTATGACAATGGTAAGAGAGGAGATGCTTTATTTCTGGCCGCAGTTAGAGACGAAAATTATGAATGAGGGCTGGGCTTCTTACTGGCACCAACGTATCGTGCGTGAGCTTGATTTAACACCGGGAGAAGCAATTGAGTTTGCTAAGCTAAACGCGGGTGTCGTCCAGCCGTCGCGCACGTCGATCAATCCTTATTATTTAGGACTGAAAATGTTTGAAGATATTGAAGAACGGTACAATAATCCAACGGAGGAAATGAAGCGCCACGGAGTTAAAGCAGGATCAGGACGAGAAAAAATATTTGAAGTCAGGGAAGTTGAGTCTGATATTTCGTTCTTACGCAATTATTTAACGAAAGAGCTCGTTTTAAGAGAAGACATGTATTTATTCCAGAAAAAAGGGAAAGATTATAAGATAATCGATAAAGAATGGACAAACGTGCGCGACCAACTCGTTAGCATGCGAGTGAACGGCGGATTTCCTTATTTGACAGTGAATGACGGCGATTATATGAAAGCGGGAGAACTGTATATTAAACATTGGTACGAAGGAATTGAGCTGGACCTGAAGTATTTAGAAAAAGTTTTGCCGCACCTATATACGTTATGGGGAAGAACCGTTCATTTGGAAACAATGGTGGAAGACCGGGAAATTCTCTTTACCTTTAGTGGCCACAAAGTGCAGCGTAAGTATTTATAACGAGCGGGTGTCCGGATTTCCGGCCACTCGTTTTTTTATTCATTCCAAATTTTTTAGCCGTTGTTCGTATGTTAGTTTTATTTGCGAACGGAAGGGGAAATATTTCTTGAAGCTAATTTCCGGAAGGAGAGCAGAAAATAATGGGATTAGTTTTTATGGTTCTCTATTTTTTAATTGTCGCTTTTGTTATAGAAATTTCTGTTACTTTATTTAATTTAACTGGATTAGAAACAGCAGTTTCCCGTTATCAAGTGGTCTCTATGCTCACAAATACCGGATTTACTACAGATGAAGCCCAGTTGGTCCTTGATCATCCAGTTCGCAGGCGGCTGAGTATGTTTCTTATTTTATTTGGGGCTTTTTCACTCGCGGTGGTAATTTCTTCCATCACCAATATACTATCAAATGACTTGCGTGTAAAAGAATTGACGATAATTAATGTGATTCTGCTCATTCTTTTGATGATCGGGAAAACCCCTTTTATTAAGGAGCGGCTGAAAAAGAAATTAAACAGGGAAATGGAAAAAAAATTAGAAATCTCAGAGCTGCCTATTAAAGATGCGCTGTACTTAGACGAGGATGATTTGGTAACGGATGTGGTCATTGAAAAAGATTCTGAATTCATCGACCGGAAAGCAGTAGACCTCGTGGAACGTGATGAAGACATCAGCATTTTATTTATTAAACGCGGCAAAGTGAATATTCGCAATAAGCTGGATGAAGAAAAGATCCATGAGGGAGATCAGTTGTTCATTTATGGAAATAAAAAACAAATAGAAAAGAAGTTCCTGAAGGCAGATGAAAGAATTGAAAGCTCTTCAGACTAGAAGGCAATAAGCTGTTCATTGTAAGTAAAGGCTGGATTTTTTATTGGCCGCTACCTGTGGCCTCTCCATCATCCTTCGCCTTTGTACGCAGATAGTCTTAAATAAACAAGCTGAAGGCTCAGTCGCATGAGCCTTCAGCTTGTTTATTGGTTTCTTGCAGGCGCTCCATTATGCGCCGCTTTTTATATAGCATGCTACCTGCTTCTGCCACGTCAAGAACGGCCGAGCGGTTTGTAAAAGCCCCAAATATCACTCCAGCTACCGGTATAAGCTGCATCATTTTCTTCCAGCCGAATTGATCTCGGTATGTATAGACAACTTCACGCCAGCCTTGCAACTGTGACATCATTTCCCGGCTTTGCCCCCGCCCTTCATAGAAGCCGGACAAGTCAGTTAAAATGGCTTTTTTTCCAACAACGTCTGAAGAAGTAAATTGTAAACATTTAATAATAAAGATACGCTCAGCCTTTTGCTTTGGATCATAACCGTAGGCAATGGCAATTTCTTGAAGGGTTTTCAAGGACAAGCCAAGAAGCAAAGGAATGTCTACAGCTAAAGTGAATAGACCGCCGATCCCGGTTGAAGCTCCCTGGACGGTTGCCATGTTGGCGCGGGATTTTTTTAATTCTTCGGCTATGGCATCCATCGTTTGAAGGTTCACTCTCCCGACATCCTCCACTGATTCAATCGTTAATTTGGGATGGGCCTCCTGCACTCTCTTCAAAACAGTTTTTTCCTGGACGAGATATTGTCCGCCTGTTTGAATAAAGCTGCCAATTTCATCAAGCAGCAGAGCGATTTTGTCCTGGATGATCTTTGGGGTCACTTTATCGAGCAGTTTAAAAGGAAGGCGGGCAATCTTATCCCAGATCCATAAGTGCTTCTGTTCTTGTTCCCATTTATTGATTGATTCAAGCTCAGCTAATAATTGTTCTTTCGTTTCCATAGCTATCCCACCTTTTGGTATGTTAATTAATGTACGTCAACGGTACGTATAAGGTTTCAATAAACAGATGATTGCGAATATAAGAAGGTGAATTTACTTGTTATTTGTATTTTGATATAATTCTCGCAATTGAATGAAATAAATCCTTTGTATATGTTCAAGAATAAGGCTTGAACGTTTCTACCAGGCTGCCGTAAATAGCCTGACTACAAGGGGTAGCAACCTTACGTTTACTTAATTTGCTATCCCCCTTGTCAGCCGGCAGCTTCCGTTTTAGACGGAAGTTTTTTTATTGAAATCCATATAGCGGGGGAGCACACAATGAAACATTTTTTTGCTTTTCAAGAACGGGGAACGACGTATAAGCAAGAAACATTAGCCGGTATTACAACTTTTTTGTCCATGGCTTATATTCTCGTCGTTAACCCGATCATTTTAAGTCAGTCCGGAATGGATAAGGGAGCTATTTTTACAGCTACTGCCTTATCAGCTATTATCGGTTCTTTATTAATTGGGCTACTGGCTAATTACCCGATTGGCATAGCACCGAGCATGGGATTAAACACATTTTTTACATTTTCAGTCTGCATTGGCATGGGAATTCCCTGGCAAACAGCATTGACAGGCGTGTTTATTTCAGGTGTTTTGTTCGTTATTTTAAGTTTGTTAAAAATCCGTGAAGCGATTATTAATGTTATCCCGGAGGACCTGAAGCATGCTATTGCTGGCGGTCTCGGATTTTTCGTTGCCTTTATCGGTTTGAAAAATGCTGGCATCATTATAGCAAATGAGGGCACGTTTATCGGTATTGGCGATTTGCATTCACCAGAAGTATTGCTGTCGATATTTGGTTTTATCATAACAGTAATTATGATGGTACGAGGCATCGGTGGAGCCATCTTCTATGGTATGGCCATTGCTACAGTTGTTGGCATGCTGGTCGGGTTAATCCGTGTTCCTGGAGAAGTAATTGGAGCTATCCCAAGCCTGACTCCTACTTTTGGTGTTGTTTTCTCTAATTTGCACAGTATCTTTACACCGGAGATGCTTGCGGTTATTTTTACCTTCCTCTTTGTTGCTTTTTTTGATACAGCTGGGGCGCTTATTGCGATTGCCAGTCAAGCGGGACTAGTGAAGGACAATAAAATTCCAAACGCTGGGAAGGCATTGTTAGCTGACTCTTCCTCAACTGTTGTCGGCGCTGTTCTTGGAACCTCTACTACAGCGGCGATGGTCGAATCAAGCGCCGGCATTGCGGTAGGAGGGAGAACAGGTTTTACTTCTATTGTCATCTCTGCTTTATTTGCTGTTGCCTTATTCTTTTCTCCGCTGCTGTCCGTTATCACGGCAGAAGTAACAGCGCCGGCACTCATTATAGTGGGCTCTTTAATGGCAACACAGATCAAGAATATTCGTTGGGACCGGCCAGAGATTACTATTCCTGCCTTTGTGACGATTATTATGATGCCGCTCACTTCAAGTGTTGCTAGTGGGATTGCTCTTGGATTTATTCTTTATCCGATTACGATGATTGCGAAGGGACAGGCAAAAGAAATCCATCCACTGCTCTATGTTCTCTTTGTAGCTTTTCTTGCTTATTTTATATATTTGTAAAAAACTAAGCCTCTTTACCATTAGAATCTAATCAGGTAAAGAGGCTTAGTTTAATTCATTCGTTAAATTCTTTACATGCTCCGCTAGCTCATCGCATACGATTTGATAAGCTGCCCATTTCTCTGTGGAGTCATCATAATGTTCCGGATTTGGGATATCCCAACGAAGGACCTTCTTTTTAGGAGCAAGTGAAAGGTCAGGCTCCCGATCGTGCTTAAAATCATAGATGTTCACGATCAGATCAGCTTTTGTGATCAAGTGAGGCGCGACTAGTTTTAATTCTTTGTCTGTAATATCTATATTAACTTCTTTCATTGCCTCAATTAACAATTCATTTTCCGAGCTTTCGATAAAGGACGCGCTCACAAAGTTTAGTGAAGGATCGTCTAGCTTAGAGGCCCATCCTGCAGCCATGATGCTTAGGTCATTTGATGTAGAAAGAAATAATATGTTTTTGTTATCCATTATTCAAGCCCCTTTGCCGTCGTTTCTATTTCTTTTTTACCCCCTTTTTCTAAAAATATGCCTAAATGTCAAAAAAATTAGTAAGCGAGTAACCGAAAGATATAGGACTAATGGAATATTTCGTTAAACGGTAATCTTTCTAATGATGTTTGGCATGCTCGATAGCTTGGAATAAAAGGTCAATGACATGTTCATCATCGTGTGAATAAAACAAGGTGGTGCCTTCACGCCGGTACTTAACAAGCCGCAAGTTTTTTAAAAAGCGGAGCTGATGTGAGACAGTGGATTGGAGCAGCGATAATCTTTCAGCAATATCATTTACCGAGTGTTCCCCAGTAAAAAGCAAGTTTAGAATTCGAAGCCTTGTAGGGTCTGATAAAGCTTTAAAGGTTTGTGACACAATAAATAAGGTTTCTTCATCTAGTTCGATGTTCTTCTTTTTCATAGCTTTCCTCCAGAGGCAGTTTAATCTTATCGTATCAAATAACTAAAACAACTGTCATGAAGTAAAGCAAGTAAGACAGCGTTTGAGTGTAAGGAAATTGAGGTAAATGTAATCATATTGAATATTTTTGTATTTTTTGAAATTGTCAGTTATGATGGAATTTGTGACTGATTATTGAATTTGGGGAGGGAGAACGGGGATGAAACTTACTGGGAAAATTATTATTGCTTTAATTGCCGGTGCTGTAGTAGGGCTGCTACTCAATATATTCGCACCCAATGCCTACGATGTATTAGATCCTTATTTTTTTACTCCGCTTGGCCGCATTTTTCTTAACCTCATTAGCATGCTCGTCGTACCAATCGTATTCTTATCTATTATTCTGGGAGCTGCGGGTCTTGGAGATCCGAAAAAGTTAGGCAGGATTGGATTGAAAACGATTTCTTATTTTTTAATTACTACTACAATCGCTATTATTATCGGATTAATTATCGCCGGTGTAGTAGAGCCTGGTAAGGCAGGAGAGTTTGACGTGAAAAATGCAGAGTTTTCTGCTGAAAAAGCTCCTCCTGTCGGGGAAACTCTGTTGAATATCATTCCGAAAAATCCGCTTGAGGCCATGACACAAGGCAACATGCTGCAAATTATTACATTTGCTCTTTTTATTGGTCTGGCTTTAACGGCTTTAGGTGAAAAAACAAAGGGCCTGCTGAAATTAGTGGAGCAGGGCAATGATCTTATGATGTATCTTGTCAGCTTTGTGATGAAATTTGCTCCGTATGGTACTTTCGGATTGATTGCTTCGGCTATTGGAAGCCAGGGCTGGGACGCTATCCGGGCAATGGGCATTTATATGGTTTGTGTGCTTGCTGCCTTGTTTATTCATGGAGTTTTAACTTACGGCGGGACCATTTTATTTCTTGCCAGAAAAAGCCCTCTATGGTTTTTCAAAAACTTTGCCCCGGCAATGAGTGTCGCTTTCAGCACATCAAGCAGTAATGCCACACTTCCCATTTCCATGGAAGTAGCGCAAAACCGTTTGAATGTGCCAAAGTCCGTTAGTTCTTTTGTCCAGCCGCTCGGTGCAACCATCAACATGGACGGGACAGCGATTATGCAGGGGGTTGCAACACTATTTATTGCACAAGTATACAGTATTGATTTAACAGTGGGTGAACTGGCTACTGTAGTACTCACTGCTGTTTTAGCTAGTATTGGAACAGCCGGTGTGCCAGGTGTCGGCCTGATTATGCTTGCCATGGTGTTAAGCAGTGTTGGCTTGCCGGTAGAAGGGATTGGCTTGATTCTAGGAATCGACCGTATCCTGGATATGACACGGACAGCTATCAATATTTCTGGGGATGCAGCTTGTGCAGTTTATGTAGCAGAAACGGAGAAAAAGAGAACCATTAAGGAACAGCGGGCAGGCGCCTAAAAAGGGGACATAACAGGCATGTCAAAAAAGGGACATTTGCTTGTTTGGTGTTTTACATTTTTTTTTCTTATTGTATAATAGCGCTATTAACAGCTTGCAAAGCAAAAGGAGATAATTGTATATGAATCTCGGTTTCGGAGAAATAGCTCTTATTCTTATTGTTGCCTTATTGCTTTTTGGCCCTTCCAAACTTCCGCAGCTCGGTAAAGCAGCCGGACAGACGCTGCATGAATTTAAGCGTGGCATGAAAGGTATTATGGAGGATGAAGACGAAGAGAAAAAATTGAAATAAACAAACGATAAAAGCTGACGGTTTTTGACCGTTAGCTTTTTCTTTATCATTTTATCCTTAGCCACTGCAGTAAGCGGTGTAATTTTTTGAAGGAAAGTAAATAAGTTGCTTTTATTGCCAAAAAAGGAAGCAAAAAAGCGCTGTTTTGCTGATATTTAGCTGAAGATTGGCGATTTAGGGCCTATCAGGTATAATAAAGCTCTGGTTGTGTCTGAGAAGCTTATTGTTGGAGAAGATAAAGTAAGGGAGAGGGCACAATCAAATTGCACTCTTAGCTTAAAGGCAGAGAGGAATTTTGCTCATTCAGGAGGCAAGAAACAGAAGTATGAATGCGATTAGCAGATTTATCAAAAATTTGTGGAGAAAGTTTCATTTAACACAAATTATGATTTTAGTCATGGCGGTTATGATTTTAGGCGGCCTTGGATTTATCGTTTATTTTATGAAGTCAGCGGATGTGGAAACGTTAAAGAAGGGGTTGTCGCAATCAACTACTCTTTACGATATGAACGGAGATAAAGCGAGCAAGCTATCGGCTAACCGCTCAGATAGCGTGCCAATTGCCAAAATGCCAAAGTATTTACAGGATGCTGTTGTATCGATTGAAGATCACCGTTTTTATGAGCACAATGGCTTTGATTTAAAAGGGATGAGCCGGGCACTCGTTAAAAATACGTTTTCCGGAGGTGTCGTGCAAGGGGGAAGCACGATTACGCAGCAGTTGACTAAGAATGCCTTGTTATCACCGGAGCAAACGTATAAGCGGAAAGTAGAAGAATTATTCCTCGCTATTGAAATTGAAAAAGTTTACACCAAAAAAGAAATATTGGAAATGTATTTAAATACGATTTATTTTGGTAGCGGAGCATGGGGAGTTCAAAATGCATCGAAAAAGTATTTTGGAAAGGATGTCAACGAGCTAAAGCTTAGTGAGTCTGCTATGCTGGCGGGAATTATCAAAGCGCCATCTGTACTTGATCCCTATAAGAATATGGATAAGTCTATCGCCCGCAGAAATGTCGTGCTCAGTCAAATGGCGAAGTATGGTTACATTACAGATGAAGAAGCGGAAAGAGCCAAACAGGCGCGCCCAGATCTTGAGGATAGAAGCGGTGATCCGTTGAAAGGAAAGTATCCGTATTATACTGATTCAGTGATCAACGAAGCGATTAACCGCTTTGGCTTGACTCAGAATGATCTGTTAACCAAAGGATATAAAATTTATACTGCAATGGATCAGGAAGTACAATCTGGACTTGAGCAGGTATATAAAAAAGATTGGCTATTTCCTGACTCAGTCAATGGAGAGCCATCTCAAAGTGCAGCCGTCTTGCTTGATCCAAAGACAGGCGGAGTGATGGCGATCGTTGGAAAACGGGGAGAACACGTATTTAGAGGGTTCAACTATGCTACACAAATGCAATCTTCTCCAGGCTCGACATTAAAGCCGCTTGTTGTGTACACGCCTGCTCTTGAGGAAGGCTATGAGCCAACATCCATGCTGCCTGATGAACCGATGAAATTCGGAGACTATGAGCCAACCAACTATGGAGGCGTTTATCGGGGAGAAGTAACAATGAATAAAGCAGTGGAGAAATCCATTAACATACCTACTGTTTGGCTTCTTGATCAAATTGGATTGTCGAAGGGATTAAATGCACTGGAACGGTTCGGAATTCCGTTTGAAAAAAGCGATGAGAACTTATCGATTGCGTTAGGCGGTATGACCAAAGGAGTAGCTCCTTTGCATATTGCTCAAGCGTATACAACCTTCCCAAATGGAGGAGTGCGCAAAGACAGTTTCTTTATTCAAAAGATTATTGGTCCGGAAGGCGAAATTAAACCAAAATGGACGCCGAAGGAAACAAAAGTGACGACAAAAGAAGTGGCGGATAACATCAATGCGATGCTTCTAAATGTGGTTAAGCATGGTTCTGGAAAGAAAGCGAGAGTGCCAGGAACTGAGCTGGCAGGTAAAACAGGATCTACTCAGGTGCCAATTAAAGGGGTAAGTGGGACGAAAGATCAGTGGTTTGTCGGCTATACACCGGATGTGGTAGGTACCGTATGGATTGGCGTAGAAAAGGCAAGTGAAAGTAATCATCTTGCTACCAATAGCTCCGAGGGAGCGGTTCCTCTGTTCAAGGAAATTATGGAGGAAACCCTTCCAGAACTTGACGGCACTTCTTTTGATGTGGAATCCATTGAGGAAGAAAAGCCAAAGGAAAAAGAGAAAAACTGGTTTGATAAAGCGATAGATAAGTGGAATGAATTATTTTAATAAAGCTTCCCTGGAGCCGTTTATGATGGACTCTGGGGAAGTTTTTTATTTAGTATATTGAACGTCATGAAAAGAAAAAGGCTAAAAATGTTCAGAATAGGTATTACATTAGAAATAGACAAAAATCAATAAAAAAAATTACGAATTTTTTTTGAAAAAACAAAAAGCGATGATATCAGCTTTGTAAGCGATTGCATCTTCGGCGCGCTAGAAATTAATAGTTTTAATTGTCTAAAAATTTATTAAAAGGTGTTGACCTGCAAGAAAAAGCAGGATATGATTGACCACAACATAAACTTAATTTTCAGATTTGAATGATAAATAAGTAATGAAATATTGAGACGAAAAGCCGGCGTTTCTTTTGGCCTACAGTCTACTTTTAAAACAGATCACATTCATCTTAGCAACCTATGCAGCTAGAGAACACCTGGAGGGATACTATGCGCAGCGACATGATAAAGAAGGGGATTGATCGTGCCCCTCACCGAAGCTTGCTTTATGCAGCTGGAGTAAAAACAGAAGATCTTCATAAGCCTTTTATCGGGGTGTGTAATTCTTATATTGATATTATCCCGGGCCATGTACATTTAAACAAATTTGCGGAAGTCGTTAAAGAAGCGATTCGCGAAGCCGGAGGGGTTCCTTTCGAGTTTAATACGATTGGGGTAGACGACGGTATTGCCATGGGCCACATTGGAATGAGGTATTCACTGCCGAGCAGGGAGTTGATTGCTGACGCTGCCGAAACAGTTATTAACGCCCACTGGTTTGACGGAGTATTCTACATTCCTAACTGTGACAAAATTACTCCCGGCATGTTAATGGCAGCTGCCAGAACGAATGTCCCTTCTGTTTTTGTTTCCGGCGGACCCATGGAGGGCGGGAAGACAAGTACTGGAAAACATCTCTCTCTCGTTTCTGTTTTTGAGGGGGTCGGGGCTCACCGTTCAGGGAAGATGTCAGCCGAAGAGCTGCTTGAAATTGAAAACAATGCTTGTCCAACATGCGGGTCATGTTCAGGAATGTTCACAGCCAACTCGATGAACTCCTTAATGGAAATGCTCGGTATGACACCGCCAGGAAATGCTACAATCGTAGCTACCTCAACAGAGCGTCACAAATTAATTAAACAGGCTGCTCATCACTTAATGGATTTAATTAAAAATGATATTAAGCCAAGAGATATTATTACAAAGGAAGCCATTGATGATGCATTTGCGCTTGACATGGCGATGGGCGGTTCAACGAATACGGTTCTTCACACGCTTGCTATTGCCCACGAAGCAGAGATTGATTACGACTTGAAACGAATCAATGAAATTGCTAAAAAGGTGCCATACTTAGCTAAAATTAGTCCGGCCTCTGATTATACAATGCAGGATGTTCACGAGGCGGGAGGCATTAGTGCCATTATTAATGAACTTTGCCGCATCGATGCTTTAAATAAAGAACGTATCACGATTACAGGAAAATCTGTTTACGAGAATGTAAAAGATGCAGAAATTACGAATGAAGCAGTCATTCGCAGAAGCGATAATCCTTATAGCCCGGTTGGTGGACTATCCATCCTGTTCGGGAACCTAGCCCCGGACGGCGGAGTCATTAAAGTTGGAGCTGTTGATCCTTCCATTAAGACATTTATGGGAGAAGCGATTGTCTTTGACTCTCAGGAAGAAGCTCAGGAAGGCATTGATAACGGCACAGTAAGAGAAGGACATGTCGTCGTCATTCGCTACGAAGGTCCTAAAGGAGGACCGGGAATGCCTGAAATGCTTGCTCCAACATCAGCCATCGCAGGCCGTGGTCTTGATAAAAAAGTAGCATTAATAACAGATGGAAGATTTTCAGGAGCTTCCAGAGGAATCTCTATCGGCCATATTTCACCAGAGGCCGCTGAAGCAGGACCAATTGCCTTCGTTGAAAATGGAGATCAAATTATTATTGATTTACCAAATAGAACCATCAATGTAGTTTTAACAGAGGAAGAGCTGGCTGAAAGAAAGAGAAACTGGGTGCAGCCAGAGCCAAAAATTAAAAAAGGCTATTTAGCAAGATATTCAAAGCTGGTTACTTCTGCAAACACAGGCGGAGTTATGAAAATTTAATCACTAAAGCGTTGACGAGGAAAAAGTTGTAAGAAACGGTATTCACAGAGAGCCGGCGGGGCTGAGAGCCGGCATACCCCTTACAGCGACATCCCCTCTGAGTGCCGGTCTGAACGGGGACAATTAGGATCGGTCGAGTATCATTTACTCGTTATCAAAAAGGACAATTATTTTAAATTGTCCACGAGGTGACATTTGTGAAAATGTCATAAACCAGGGTGGTACCGTGAAAAGAAAAGTCTTTTCACCCCTGCGCTTAACAGATTAGTAGGCGTGAGGGTGTAAAGACTTTTCTTTTTGTTTTTTTACTTAAAGAGCCCAAAATCACTCTTGCGATTTAGGAAAACAACAATTTGGAGGGAAATTGCATGAATGCAAAAGTAAAAACAAAAGCCAAACCGTTGACTCAGGCCATGAGTGGAGCAGATCTCTTTATTGAAGCATTGAAGAAAGAAGAAGTCGAAGTTGTGTTTGGCTATCCGGGGGGAGCTGTCCTGCCACTATATGACGCCTTGTATAGAAACCCCATTCGGCACATTTTAGCGAGACATGAGCAGGCTGCTATTCATGCAGCTGAGGGCTATGCCAGAGTATCAGGAAAGCCCGGAGTCGTCATTGCTACTTCTGGACCAGGAGCAACGAACCTTGTGACAGGTATTACAGACGCCATGATGGATTCTCTTCCTCTTGTTGTCTTCACAGGACAGGTAGCAACAGGGGTTATTGGAACAGACGCTTTCCAGGAGGCGGATGTGATCGGAATCACTATGCCAATCACAAAACATAACTATCAAGTGCGTGACTTGAAAGAATTGCCAAGAATTGTTCGAGAAGCTTTTCATATTGCAACAACCGGCCGCCCTGGTCCCGTTTTAATCGATATTCCGAAAGATATAGCTACAACATTAGGCGAAACCCCTAAATTCGTAACGGAAGTTAATTTGCCAGGCTATCAGCCAAACACTGCGCCTAATATTTTACAGATTAAAAAGCTTGCAGATGCGATTGCTCAAGCGAAAAAGCCGCTTATTTTAGCTGGTGCAGGAGTCATTCATGCTCATGCTTCAGAACAGCTGCTTTCCCTTGCAGAAGAAATGAATATTCCGGTAGTTAATACCCTTCTCGGACTTGGTTCGTTTCCAGCAGATCACCCATTATTCTTAGGGATGGGCGGTATGCATGGAACATATGCAGCCAACATGGCGATGTATGAAGCAGACTTGTTGATCAACATAGGTGCCAGGTTCGACGATCGGTTAACCGGTAATTTACAGCACTTTGCGCCTGAAGCCATAGTAGCCCATATTGACATTGATCCAGCAGAAATCGGTAAAAACGTGGACACCCATATTCCAATCGTAGCCGATGCAAAAGAAGCTCTGGAGAAACTGCTTGAAACGGACTTAATTGCACCAGATGCCAATGAATGGAGATTGCAGCTGAAAGAATCCCAAAAAGAGTTTCCGCTTTGGCATTCTGAAGAGGGGGAAGGTATTTCTCCTCAGCAATTAACGAAAATGATTCATGAAATTACAAATGGCGAGGCGATTGTCACAACAGACGTTGGCCAGCATCAAATGTGGACTGCACAGTATTACGGGTTCAACCGTCCAAACCGATGGGTGACATCAGGTGGTCTTGGAACAATGGGATTCGGCTTCCCGGCTGCCATTGGTGCGCAAATTGCCTGTCCGGAAGAAACGGTTGTTGCGATCGCCGGAGATGCTGGCTTCCAGATGACTTTACAAGAATTGGCTCTTGTTGCTGAGTTGAACTTGCCAGTCAAAATTATGGTATATAACAACCAGGCGCTAGGGATGGTTAGACAATGGCAGGAAGCCTTCTATGAAGAAAGATATTCGCAGTCGTTAATTCCATGCCAGCCAGACTTTGTAAAACTGGCTCAAGCTTATGGAATTAAGGGCTACTCTGTTACAACAGAAGAAGAAGCGGAAAGCGTATTAAATGAAACATTAAACAGCCGCGAGCCAGTCCTAATCGATTGCCGGATTAAACCGAAAGAGCTAGTATGCCCGATGATTGCACCAGGCAAAGGACTTCATGAGATGATTGGGGTGAAACCATGAAACGCACAGTTACTGTAACCGTACTTAACCAAAGCGGTGTATTGAATAGAATTACCGGGTTGTTTACAAAACGGCAATTCAATATTGAAAGCATCACAGTCGGGCCTACAGAAACAGAAGGCATTTCCAAAATGACATTTATCGTTCACGTAGAAGATGAACGGACAGCTGAGCAGGTGTTAAAGCAGCTGAATAAGCAAGTAGATGTTTTAAAGGTTTCTGATATCACTGATCAGGCCGTTGTATCAAGAGAACTCGCTTTAATTAAAGTTCTCACTACTCCGCAAACCCGAGCTGAGATCAATGTGATTATTGAACCTTTCCGAGCCACAATTATTGATGTGGCTAAGGATAGTGTAACCATCCAAGTTGTTGGAAACTTCGAAAAAATAGAAGCGATGATCGAATTGCTTCGCCCTTATGGCATCAAAGAGTTGTCGCGTACAGGCCAAACGGCTTTAACGCGTGGCTCACAAAAACAGGTAACAGATTTGAAGCAATATTCAATCTTAAAATAAACAAACAAAATTTTGGAGGATGATGAAAATGGCAAAAGTATATTATAACGGAGATATCAACGAGGCAGTTTTAGCAAATAAAAAGGTAGCAATCATTGGATATGGTTCACAAGGACATGCGCATGCACAAAACCTACGTGAAAGCGGCGTAGATGTAGTTGTTGGTTTAAGACCAGGAAAGTCTTGGGATCAAGCAGAAAAAGATGGATTTGATGTTAAATCAGTTCGCCAAGCAAGTGCAGAGGCAGATTTAATCATGATTCTTCTTCCGGATGAATACCAAACAGCTGTTTATAAAAATGAAATTGAGCCTGAATTGAATGCAGGAAAAGCATTGGCATTCGCTCATGGCTTCAACGTTCACTTCAATCAGATCGTTCCACCGGCAGACGTAGACGTATTCTTGGCTGCCCCTAAAGGACCTGGTCATTTAGTGCGCCGCACATACACAGAAGGAGCGGGTGTACCAGGATTAATCGCTATCTACCAGGATGTGACAGGTGAGGCGAAAGACATTGCTCTTGCTTATGCGAAAGGTATTGGTTCTGCTCGTGCAGGTGTATTGGAAACTACTTTCCAAGAAGAAACAGAAACGGATTTATTCGGTGAGCAAGCCGTTCTTTGTGGAGGCGTATCTGCTCTTGTCAAAGCTGGATTTGAAACATTAGTAGAAGCGGGATATCAGCCAGAGGTTGCCTACTTTGAGTGCTTGCATGAACTGAAATTAATCGTTGACTTAATGTACGAGGGCGGCCTTGAAGAAATGAGATATTCTATTTCTGATACAGCACAATGGGGCGACTTTGTATCAGGTCCACGCGTAATCACTGATGAAACGAAAGCTCGTATGGGAGAAGTGCTGAAAGATATCCAAACTGGTAAATTCGCAAAAGGCTGGCTGCTTGAAAACCAATTAAACCGTCCTGAATTTACAGCAATCAATGAACGTGAAAAACAACATCCAATTGAAGTAGTAGGAAGAGAACTTCGTGCGATGATGCCATTTGTAAAAAAACAATCCAAGAAGGAAGTGTCAGCCGGTGCGAAAGGTTGAGATCTTTGACACAACGTTAAGAGATGGGGAACAGACAGCTGGTGTTAACTTAAACACTCTTGAAAAGTTAGAGATTGCCAAGCAGCTGGAAAGACTTGGGGTCGATGTCATTGAAGCGGGCTTTCCAGCCGCTTCAAAAGGCGACCTTGAAGCGGTTAAGCTGATTGCGAATACTGTGAAAAATAGTTCAGTTACTGGCCTTGCTCGTGCTCATCAAAAAGATATTGATGCAGCCTGGGAAGCACTAAAAGAGTCAGCGGAACCACGCATTCACGTCTTTTTAGCTACTTCACCTATTCATCGCGAATATAAGTTAAAAATGTCAAAAGATGAAGTTGTTGAAAGAGCGGTAGCAGCCGTTAAGTATGCGAAAGCAAAGTTTCCGAAAGTGCAGTTTTCCGCTGAAGATGCCTGCCGTACAGAACCAGAATTTTTGGCTCGTGTAACAGAGGCTGCCATTGAAGCCGGTGCGACAATTATTAATATCCCGGATACCGTCGGCTATATCACACCAAAAGAAATTAAAGAACTATTTATGTACTTAAAAAGCCACGTATCAAATATCGATCAAGCTATTTTGTCTGCTCATTGCCATGATGATCTCGGCATGGCAACAGCAAACTCATTAGCAGCCATCGAAGGAGGAGCCGGTCAAGTTGAAGGCACCATCAATGGAATCGGTGAGCGTGCTGGTAACGTAGCGCTTGAAGAAGTGGCTGTTGCTCTTCATATCCGTAATGATTTTTACGGTGCGACTACCAACTTGAAGTTAAATGAAATTAAGCGTACGAGCAGCCTCGTATCCAAGTTAACAGGCATGATCGTTCCTGCCAATAAAGCGGTTATTGGCGACAACGCTTTTGCTCATGAATCAGGCATCCATCAGGATGGCGTATTGAAAGAAAAAACGACTTATGAAATTATCACACCAGAGCTAATCGGTGTGAAGTCCAATAAACTCGTTCTTGGCAAGCTTTCTGGTCGTCATGCCTTTAAGAATAAAGCAATCGACCTCGGCTTTGATTTAACAGAAGAAAGATTAAACGAAGCATTTCGAGCATTTAAAGATTTGGCAGACAAGAAGAAGGAAATCACGGATGAAGATCTCTTCTCCATTCTTGCTGATAAACAAACAGAAGCAGTCGATGTTAGTCATTACGAGTTGAATAGCATTCAAGTTCAATATGGCACAGAAAATATTCCAACAGCTACTATTTCTGCTACGCTTCCAAACGGCATGCAAGTGACAGAGGCGGCCACTGGTTCAGGAAGCGTTGAAGCGATTTATAATACGCTTGAACGTTTGCTGGATGAACCGGTTAAACTGCACGATTACAAAATTAATTCAGTCAGTGCTGGTCGTGATGCTCTTGCTGAAGTGTATGTGCGCATTAAGCATAAAGGCATTGAAACGAGTGGGCGAGGTACAGCACAAGACGTTCTCGAAGCTTCTGCACGGGCTTATCTAAATGCTGTTAATCGGGTATTGACGTTAGAAGCACAGCAGTCAGAAGTACAGAAAGTACACATTTGATGTAACGGAGGGGTTAACGTGAAAAAGAACATTGCAGTATTGCCTGGAGACGGAGTCGGCCGGGAAGTGGTGAAAGGGGCCACTGCCGTGTTAGAAGCAGTCGGTCAAAGATTTGGCCATGAATTTGAATTTGAATATGCGAACATTGGCGGTGCAGCCATCGATGAATCAAATAATCCTCTCCCAAATGAAACATTGGAGCTTTGTAAGCAAAGTGATGCCGTATTTTTGGGAGCGGTAGGAGGGCCAAAGTGGGATAACTTGCCTTCTCATATACGTCCGGAGCGTGGATTGCTCGCAATCCGCAAAGAGCTTGGTTTGTTCGCTAATCTTCGCCCGGTTATTGGCTTTCACAGCTTGCTGCACTCTTCACCACTCAAGCCCGAAATTGCAGAAAATGTGAACTTGATGATTGTACGTGAGCTGACTGGCGGATTATATTTTGGAAAGCCAAGCGAACGGCGCGGGACGAATCAAGATTCCGTTGTTGATACGCTGCAATATACAAGAGCAGAAATTGAGCGAATTGTAGACAAAGCGTTTGAGCTTGCTGTGATCCGCAACAAAAAACTTACTTCCGTCGACAAAGCGAATGTACTGGAATCAAGCCGGATGTGGCGTGAGATCGTTAATGAAAAAGCCGCTTTGTATCCGCAGGTAGAAGTAGAACATATGTATGTTGACGCTGCGGCGATGAAGTTGATCAGCCGTCCGAAAGATTTTGATGTGGTAGTAACGGAAAATTTATTTGGCGATATTTTAAGTGACGAAGCTTCTATGATCACTGGCTCACTTGGAATGCTGCCATCAGCGAGCTTGACGGAAGACGGCTTTGGCTTGTACGAGCCAGTTCATGGTTCGGCGCCTGATATTGCCGGCTTTAATAAAGCTAATCCAATGGCAATGATTCTTTCAGCAGCTTTAATGCTGAAGTACTCATTCAATTTGCGTGAAGAAGCAGAATCAATTGAGCAGGCAGTTCAAGAAGTATTGAATGCCGGTTACCGGACGCCTGACCTTCAAGCTGCTGGAAGCACAGTTGTGGGCACAGAACAAATGATTAAGATTATTGTTCAGCATGTAGAAGAAGGTTCAGCTATTTCTTCGATTATGGGCGCTTATATGTAATGTAAAAATCAATGGATGTTATCAAAGAGGATTCCGTTTTTTCCGCGAGGAGATTGGAATCCCTCTTTTTTCAAAAAGGTTCTGTTAACTAGTTGATGGGAGTGAAAACCAGCAACCAATTATAACAGATTCTTAAAAAAAGACAGTGGGGGGGCTGTTTTATGGCACCAAAAACAATTATTGAAAAGATATGGGAACAGCATGTAGTACACAGAGAAGAGGGAAAACCGGATCTTTTATATATTGATCTTCACTTAGTACACGAAGTTACCTCTCCGCAAGCATTTGAAGGCCTGCGCATGAATAACCGCAAAGTGCGTCGTCCGGACTTAACGTATGCTACGATGGATCATAATGTTCCGACGATTAACCGCCACATTATCAATGATCCAATTTCAAAAACACAAATGACTACTCTTGAGAAAAACTGTAAAGAGTTTGGGATTGAATTAGCCGATATTCATCATCCTGATCAAGGGATCGTCCATGTTATTGGGCCAGAACTTGGTTTAACACAACCGGGAAAAACGATTGTATGCGGCGATAGTCATACTTCTACACATGGTGCTTTCGGTGCTCTATCGTTTGGTATCGGTACAAGTGAAGTAGAACATGTACTTGCTACGCAAACTCTTTGGCAATCCCGCCCTAAAACTTTACAAATTAAAGTAACAGGAAAGCTTGGTTTTGGAGTAACAGCAAAAGACTTAATCCTGGCTGTTATTGCAAAATACGGTGTGAATGCAGGGACAGGCTATATTATGGAATATACAGGCGAAGCGATTCGCAATTTGTCCATGGAAGAAAGAATGACTGTCTGCAACATGTCTATTGAAGCAGGAGCACGTGCTGGGTTGATTAGTCCAGACGAGAAAACGATTGAATACTTGCGGGGGAGCCGCTATGTTCCTCAAGGAGAAGCGTTTGAAAAAGCCGCAGAACGCTGGCTGGCACTCGCAACAGATGAGGGAGCAGAGTATGATGTAACGCTTGAAATTGCTGGAGAAGAGATTGAACCGCAAGTAACCTGGGGAACAAATCCTTCAATGGGTAGTGGCATTAGCGCTTCTGTGCCTCATCCTGAGCAGTTTGAACGCCAGGCAGATCGTGAATCAGTTGCCCGGGCATTAGATTATATGGGGCTTGAGGCTGGCACAAAGCTGGAGGATATTCCTGTAGATTACGTATTTATTGGTTCTTGTACAAACTCGCGGCTCAGTGATTTACGGGCAGCTGCCGAGGTAGCGAAAGGAAGAAAAGTTCAGGAAGGAATTACGGCTATTGTTGTCCCTGGATCGCAAACAGTGAAACAAGTCGCAGAAGCAGAAGGCTTAGATAAAATTTTTACCGAGGCCGGGTTTGAATGGCGCGAGTCAGGCTGTAGCATGTGTCTGGCGATGAATGATGATATCGTTCCAGCCGGCAAACGTTGTGCGTCTACCTCAAACCGCAACTTCGAGGGACGTCAGGGCAATGGTTCAAAAACACACTTAGTGAGCCCGTCGATGGCAGCAGCGGCAGCAGTCACTGGAAAGTTTACCGATGTGCGCAAATTAGCTAAAGTGCATCAATAAGGGGGAAGAAGAATGGAAGCAATCAATAAATTTAACGGCATTGTCTGCCCTCTCAACCGTGTAAATATTGATACGGATCAAATTATTCCGAAACAGTTTTTAAAGCGGATTGAACGGCAAGGCTTTGGCCAGTTCTTGTTTCATCATTGGCGTTTTGATGATGCAGGAAATAAAAGAGAAGACTTCATCATGAATCAAATGCAATATGAAAATGCAGAAATTCTAGTAGCAGGAGAGAACTTCGGCTGCGGCTCTTCCCGTGAACATGCTCCGTGGGCGCTTCTTGATTATGGTTTCCGAGTCGTTATTGCTCCTAGCTTCGCCGATATTTTCTATAATAACTGTGTGAAAAACGGTATTTTGGCGATTCGCCTCACTGAAGAGGAAGTAAGTGAAATTATGGAAAAGGCAAAAGAGCCAGGCTATCGCTTGTTCATCAATTTAAAAGAACAGGATATTACTGATCGCAAAGGATTTACAGCTGAGTTTAATATCGATCCTTACTGGAAGGAAATGCTATTAAACGGTTGGGATGAGATTGCTGTTACACTCAATCTTGATCATGAGATCAGCAACTATGAGAAAAAAATCGAAGGTGTTAGTTAACATTTCAAGAGAGACTGTGGCGTGCTGCAGTCTTTTTTTATATTTTACTCATTCATGGAATTTAAAGGAATGATTTGCTTATAAAGAGGGAAAAGTGATACAGGAGTATGAGATGAGGAGGTATGGAAGTGGAATTTAGAATAGAACGCGACACACTTGGTGAAATGAAGGTGCCATCTGATAAATATTGGGGAGCACAAACACAGCGCAGCAAAGAGAATTTCCCAATAGGAATTGAAAGAATGCCGATTGAAGTAACACATGCATTTGCCCAGCTGAAGAAAGCTGCCGCTATCGCTAATGGGCAGCTAGGAAAGCTACCTGACGAAAAAAAAGAAGCGATTGTCGATGCTTGTGATGAAATTATCCAGGGCAAGTGGGATACACATTTCCCGCTCGTTGTCTGGCAGACAGGAAGCGGCACACAGTCTAATATGAATGTGAACGAAGTAGTCGCCAGAAGAGGAAGTGAAATTGCCGGAAAAGAGCATTTCATCCATCCGAATGACGATGTGAATATGTCGCAAAGCTCTAATGATACGTTCCCAACGGCTATGCACATCGCTGCTTACCATGAGACAGAGCAACACCTTAAGCCAGCGCTCAAACAGTTTAGGAAAACACTTGAGCAGAAAGAAAAGCAATATATGGATTTAATTAAAATAGGACGTACTCATTTACAAGACGCAACCCCGTTAACACTCGGTCAAGAAATCTCTGGCTGGCGTGCGATGATTGATCGCAGCATGGAAATGATTGAGCAGTCACAGCAGTACTTGCTTAACTTGGCAATTGGCGGTACAGCAGTAGGCACAGGGATCAATGCGGATCCTTCATTCGGCGGCAAAGTAGCTGAACAGCTTGAAAAGCAAATGGGATATCCATTCCAATCATCGCCAAATAAGTTTCACGCGCTTACGAGTCATGATGAGCTTGTTTATTTTCACGGAGCATTAAAGGCTCTGGCAGCCGATATGATGAAAATTGCCAATGATGTACGCTGGCTCGCAAGCGGTCCGCGCAGCGGCATTGGAGAGCTTACTATTCCGGCTAATGAACCGGGCAGCTCGATAATGCCAGGAAAAGTGAATCCGACACAGAGCGAGGCAATCACCATGGTAGCTGCCCAAATATTTGGCAATGATGCTACTATAGGGTTTGCTGCCAGCCAAGGGAATTTTGAGCTCAATGTTTTCAAACCAGTGATCATCTATAATACACTACAATCCATTCGGCTTCTTGCTGACGGTATTCAGTCGTTTGATCAACGATGTGCGTCTGGACTCGAAGCGAACAGGGAAGTGATTCAGCAGCTAATGGAACGGTCACTGATGTTAGTGACAGCCCTTAATCCGCATATTGGCTATGAAAAAGCCGCAGAGATTGCTAAGCTGGCACATAAAAAAGGATTAACCCTAAAAGAAGCGGCTATTGAAACAGGGTATTTAACGGCCGAGCAGTATGACGAATGGATCGATCCTGCTAAAATGGTCAATCTATAAAGAAGCAGAAGAGCCCCTGAGAATTCAGGGGCTCAAGCCAATTGTATGAAGTTGTAAAACTAACTTATCGTTGTTGGAAGCCGCTCATTTGTTGTTGAGCCATTGCTACAAGACGCTTTGTGATTTCTCCACCTACAGAACCGTTAGAACGAGATGTAGAATCTGCGCCAAGTTGTACGCCGAACTCAGAAGCGATTTCGAATTTCATTTGATCGATAGCTTGTTGAGCTCCTGCAACTAGAAGTTGGTTGTTATTGCTGTTGTTTGCCATGTTTTGTCATCTCCTGTTGTTTTTATTTTGGCTGGACCTCCTGGACTTGCACCAGTACGCATTACTGCGTCCAGACTATCTGGTTAGGTCCACCGGTTTGAAATGTTGCTGCTTGTAGTACTAGTATGTTTGGTTTTAAAAAGTTTATTCAAAAATATTATATGGGAATTTATACCTGTTTTATTTAGCGTTTGAAAGGTGTTTTCTGAATCAGTATGCTATACTGATGATACATATTTCATGTGAAATTAAATGGTATTAGATAGGAGAAAATGAGGTGCAGGGATCATGGAATACAACCGCGATATAAAAAATCGTCTCAGCCGAATTGAAGGACAAATAAGAGGCGTGATCAAAATGATGGAAGAAGATAAGCATTGCAAAGAAGTGGTTACTCAACTGTCGGCTATCCGCTCAGCTGTAGATCGTTCCATCGGATTGGTTGTTGCCAAAAACTTAGAAAGCTGTATTAGAGAAGCAAACGAGAATGGGCAAAATGCAGAAGAAGCGATTCAAGAAGCTGTTAATATGATCGTAAAAAGCAGATAAAGCTGTCCGAACGTGCCAGACTCCTAAACAGAATGACTGCAGGTGTCCGGCACGCGCAGGACAGCTTTTTTAATGATTTTTATTCAGTTGGAGGTGTTTCTTCCGGAAAAGGTGCGGCTTCCTCAATATTGGCAGTGATCGCATCATCTCTCATATGGACGGAGCCTCCAGATAGCCCCTCATTAATCATTCTGTCAATATCTACATCTGTTTGATCTTTTCCTTCAGGCTGCATATCAGGCAAAAAAGAAAGGCCTTTGTGTTTTGGATCCACTGCTTACCCCCTCCTTTATCATAATATGTACGCAAAAGAAAGGGGGTATTCCGGCAATTTAAGTTAATTGTCGTATACATGATAAAGCATTAGATCATGTATTTGTTGTTCTAGTTGTTTGCGCTCAGTTTCTTCAGGGACCGTTGAAAGCCATTCAATCGTCCCATCTGGAAGATAATTTCCTAGCAGACGCTGTTTTTTGTGATAAAAAGAAAAGTTCCAGCCGGGCAGTTTTTTTTCTTTATAAAGCGGTTTATATTGAAAATGCAGCAACATGTTTTTCACCCCTTTCTTCATCATACTGCAGCTGAACAAGGACGACAATATTTGCTAATTTTTGCGAATTGCCATTATAATGAAAGAGCCGGCTTAGCTGGTGATGAATGAATGGCAGGTGAACAGCGCATGAATTTATTTACATTAATTGTTTTTATGGTTGTGATCGGAGCCGCGATTGGAGCAATCACGAATGCTATTGCTATCCGAATGCTTTTTCGCCCTTATGAAGCTAAATATATCGGCAAGTGGAAATTACCATTTACACCGGGATTAATCCCTAAACGAAGAGGGGAGCTTGCCCGCCAAATTGGCAAGACCGTAGAAGAGCATCTGCTTACACCAGAGAGTATCGAGCGCAAGTTAAATGAACCAGACTTTCGTCGAGATGTAACTGCTATGCTGCAGAAAGAGGTCAAGCCATTGCTTGCTGCTGACCAGACAGTGGCGGAAATTTTGGAGAAGCTTCATTTTAAGGAGGCTGAACAAAGAACCGAGCGCTGGATTGAGAGCTGGATAGACGATAAATATAACGGTATTAAGAATTTCTATCTTCACCAAACGGTTAGAGAATCATTGCCAGCAGAATGGCTCGACACTGCAGAAGAAAAAATCCCTGATATCTCCCGTTATATTTTAACGAAAGGCATTGATTATTTTTCTGGCTTTGAAGGAAAATGGCGAGTTAAAAGAATGACGGATGACTTTCTGGCTGAATGGGGAAAATTTGGCAGCATGCTGCAAATGATCTTAGGTAACACGTCGCTTGAGGACAAGATCCAGCCAGAAATAGTGAAATTTTTAAGCAGCCCAGGAACGAAAGACTTACTGAACACCCTGTTGTCAAAAGAGTGGGAGAAATTGCTTGACTGGAAATGGGAGGACGTCTTTCAACAATTTCCTGATGAAAAAGCCCTGGCGAAAGGAAAGAGCTTTATTTTACGCCAGTTAGATGTGCCTTCTTTATTTCAAAAGCCAGTTGCAGCTTTTTTACAGCCTTTTGAAGAGAAGATCATAAGCGAAGTTATTCCTTCCCTCGTGGAAAAGGCAGGATCAATTGTTGCAACACGCATACCGGTCATTATGCAAAAACTACGGATCGGTGATATTGTTCGTGAGCAAGTGGAGACTTTTTCTCTTCAACGCCTTGAACAGCTCGTATTGGATATTGCCCGCAGTGAGTTAAAGATGATTACTCTCCTAGGAGGCGTGCTTGGAGGGGCCATCGGTCTAATTCAAGGACTTGTTGTTGGTTTGTTTTAGGAAAGTCTCGCGAACTTTTGCATAGTTTGTTAGAGTGAAGTTATGTCGATCATCAAGGAGGAAAAAATGGCTGTAAATTTATATGATCTCGCATATGAAATGGAGAAGTCACTGCGTGAAAGTCCAGAATACACTGCACTGAGAAAATTATACGAAGAGGTAAATGCAAATGAAGAAGCAAGAGGAATCTTCGAAAATTTTCGTAATGTGCAGATGAGATTACAAGAGAAGCAAATGACGGGCCAAGATATTACTGAAGAAGAGGTACAGCAGGCTCAGAAGACTATGGCACTCGTTCAGCAGCATGGGCTCATCTCGAAATTGATGGAGGCTGAGCAAAGAATGAGCGTGGCTATTGCTGATATCAATAAAATCATCATGAAGCCGCTTGAAGAAATGTATGGTACGGTCGAAAATAATTTTTAAAGCTTTTAAGTGCCAGTCATCTTCCCTAGAGAAGATGACTGGCACTTTTTTTCTGTTTCTTGCTCTTTAGGAGGCAATAAAGAGGAGTTTTTAAAGCCTTGTTCTAAAGCCTGTTTCCTCTTCATAATTTTTAAAAAGGACAACGTGAGGGGGGAATGGAAATGGCTTACCGTTTATTAGCAATTAATATAGATGCATTTGCCGGCCAAAATAAAGGGCGGATAACAAGGTCCACAAAGGATGCAATTCATTATGCCCGCAAGAAAAAAGTATCGGTTTGTTTTTACTCCAACCGCGAATTGCCGTTTGTAAAGAAAACGGCAAAGTCTTTAATCCCGGAAAGCTGTTTGATTGCTCATAACGGGGCTTATATAGCTTCTGAGCTTGATAAGCCTGTTTATATTCAGCGGGTAAATGAAGAATCCACGCATGAAATGGTTCAATTTCTAGAGTCATTTGACTGCCGGATCACATTGTCGACTGAAAAATTTTCTGTCAGCAATAAAGGGAGAATGCCAGCGACGTTAGTCAAGCGCAGCATGTGGCAGCGCACTCAAAAGTTTCTTTACTCCCAATACTTCGTTAATTCCTTATCTGACCATTTATTTGAGGAGCCGATTTCACCTTTGTCCATTCAGGTCACTTTCTTTAAATTTGGAGAAAGAGACGAGGTATGGCAGGCATTGAAAAATATGTTCAACGAAGTATCTTTTCTTAAGAAAGGAACAGATCAAATCGAAATCACTGCTTTCGGAGTGACGAAATGGAACAGCATTTTATATTTGGCAGAAAGAATGATGATTCGCCGCTCGGAAATCGCTGTTATCGGTGTGGATGAAGATGATGAAGAGGTCGTAAGAGAAGCAGGCATCGGAATCGTTATGGGTGACGCACCGGAAAATGTTAAGCAAGCAGCTGACTGGATCACAAGGACAAAAGAAGATGACGGGATTGCTTATGTGATTAAAGAATTGCTTAGACATCAAAGAAGAAGCGCAGAGGAAGAAGTGAATAAATTCGATTAAGCGGCGAAACCATGCCGCTTTTTTTCATGATTTGTTTTAGTAAACTCTGTCTTGACCACAGGATAATGGATTCAGTATGCTAAGGGAAGGAAAAAGAGAAAGGTGAATGATCGTGTTAATTTATATAAAAGGATTGGAAGATGAACGCTTTGTACGTCCACTTCAATTGATCGCTAACTTATTTTTTGAGGAAACAGAAATTTGTATGAATGAGCACCCTGATCAGGAACTCGTTGTTAAAATTGATTTGACCTACGAGAAGGAACAAATTGTTTCCTCAGCAGTTTTGCTAGCAGGCAAGCAAGAATACCGAGCAAGCTACGGGAAGGCTGTAACAGCTGATGATGAGAAGGAGCATTTTAAGCAAGTAAAGAATATCGTCTCTCATGTGTTTCTCCATGTGCTTCAGGACTATACGAAAATCACACAAAAATGGGGCATTTTAACAGGGATGAGACCGACAAAGCTGCTTCATAAGCAACACCAGGCTGGCGTACCGGCAGAAGAATCGCGCCGAAAGCTTCAAGAAGAATATATGATTACTGAAGAGAAAGTTCAATTAATGGAGAGAATCCTCGACCGTCAGCTTACGATGGTTCCAGACTTATATAAGGTAAAAGACGAAGTCAGCATTTATATTGGCATTCCATTTTGCCCGACAAAATGTGCCTATTGTACGTTTCCGGCCTATGCCATTCAAGGAAAGCAGGGGAGAGTATCCTCTTTTCTGAGCGGGCTTCATTATGAAATGGAGCAGATTGGTCGATGGCTGCGAGAGAAAGGCGTTAAAATTACCACTGTTTATTATGGCGGGGGGACACCAACAGCTATTACGGCAGAGGAAATGGATGAGTTATATGAATTGATGTATGATGTGTTTCCGGACGTGCATAACATCCGGGAAATCACAGTAGAGGCGGGGCGTCCAGACACGATTACTCCGGAAAAATTGGACGTATTGAAAAAATGGAACATTGATCGCATTAGTATTAACCCGCAATCCTACACTCAAGAAACATTAAAAGCCATTGGCCGTCACCATACTGTCGAAGAAACGATTGATAAGTACCATCTGGCAAGAGAGCACGGGATGAACAATATAAACATGGACTTAATCATCGGTCTTCCTGGAGAAGGCACCGCTGAGTTCGCACATTCTCTTGCTGAAACAGAAAAGCTGATGCCAGAATCTTTAACCGTTCATACCCTTTCATTTAAACGTGCTTCTGAAATGACGCTTAATAAAGATAAGTACAAAGTGGCAGATCGCACAGAAGTAGAAAAAATGATGAATATGGCAGAGGAATGGACGGAGGAACATGACTATGTTCCTTACTACTTGTACCGTCAAAAAAATATTCTTGGGAATTTGGAGAATGTTGGCTATTCAAAGCCGGGGCAGGAAAGCATTTATAATATTATGATCATGGAAGAAGTACAAACCATTATTGGTATCGGATGCGGAGCAGCGAGCAAGTTTATTGACCGGGAGACAGGGAAGATTGAACACTTTGCAAATCCCAAAGATCCTAAAACCTATAATGAACGTTTTGCAGAGTACACGGAAAAGAAAATTAATAAATTGGATAAATTATTTTCATAATTGTTCAGATGTTATACGACTCAGGTGTATTTAAAAGAACCGCTAACTTTTAAATAAAAAGACTTTATACCATTTAGCAATAACAAATGGTATAAAGTCTTTTCCTTTTGTTTAACTCACTTGGATAATAGGGTGTGTCATCCGAAAGCTTCTCTTACGGCAGTAGTACGCTTCATTCGTTTATTTATATTTTATGGCTGAGACGAAACGAAAAAGGTCCTGTGGTTATACCATTTGGAAGGGTGGAGGTCTTTCATTGTGCTAGATAAAAGAGAGAAGAGCAAGCTTTGGGGACAGGAGGAGAGCGTAAAAGGAAGATAAGCTGCTTCAGCTGTGTCTGAGCAGCTTATTGATTTTTACACATGAAATAAAACGAGCTTGCCAAACGGTGAGGTGCAGCGGTGGGTATAGTCTTCATACGCATGCTGCTGAAGCAGCTGTTGCCCTCGTTCTTTTGCTTCTTCATCGTTCTGGGCCTCAAACGATTGGTCGAGTAACTTTTCCCCATTTTTTTCAAAGACCGTTAATTTATAAACCATCTTTTCCCCTCCCTATAGTTGCTTCCTATTTATTGTACACAAATTTAGAACTTTTCAAAATATTTTATAACAAAATAATTTTATGGAACTTTTTAGGGATTTGCGCGTATGGTTAAAAGGGGAGTGATAAAATATGCTTATTCTAGAAAACGTAACCAAAAAGTTTAATGACTTCACCGCAGTCGACGATTTGTCTTTGCAAATTCCAGAGAGAGAGCTATTTGGCTTTCTGGGTGCCAATGGAGCGGGAAAAACAACCACTTTTCGCATGATTTTAGGGATCTTACAGGCGAACAAAGGAATGATTCAGTGGAATGGACAACCAATTAATTATAAAGCGAGTCCTCTTATAGGCTATTTACCTGAAGAAAGAGGGCTTTATCCAAAGATGAAAGTGAAAGATCAAATTATCTACTTGGCCCGTCTTCGCGGAATGGATAAAAAAGAAGCTGCAGCTGAGGCGGACCGTTGGTTGGAACGCTTTCATGTCCCGGATTATGCAGGAAAGAAAGTGGAGGAGCTATCAAAAGGGAACCAGCAGAAAATCCAGTTTATTTCCTCTGTTGTTCATAAGCCGCAGCTGCTTATTCTTGATGAACCGTTCAGCGGTCTCGATCCCGTCAATGTTGAATTATTGAAGGAGGCCGTGGTGGATTTAAAAGAAAACGGAACGACAATCGTATTCTCAAGCCATCGAATGGAACATGTGGAAGAGCTTTGTGAGAATTTATGTATGATGCATCGCGGACGCCCGGTTGTTCATGGCAGGCTTCGTGAAATTAAGCGTTCATTCAGCAAAAAAAATGTAGCTGTTCAAGCAGATTTTGATCTTGAATTTTTAAAGGATATACCCGGAGTCCTGCGGGCAAAAAGAACAGCGGAAGGCATGCTGCTGCAAATCGCAAAAGAAGAGACGTCTCAGCACATCTTCTCCGCTTTGCAAGGAAAAGGGTTTGTCACCAAGTTTGAGCTGGAAGAGCCATCACTTAACGACATTTTTATTGAAAAGGCGGGGGCTTCCTATGAATAATTTCTGGATGATACTTTCACAGTCTTACATAAATAAATTTAAGACAAAGGCATTTATCGTGACGACGCTGCTTGTGGCGGTGGTCATTATTGCTGCAGCTAACATGGAGCAGATTTTCTCCTATTTTGATGATGATAATAAGGAAACGAAAATTGCGGTTATTGATAAAACAGGAACGATGTATGAGCCGTTTAAGGAACAGCTTGCAGCCGTAGCAGATCATTTAACCGTTATACAAACAGACCAAACAGAGAATCAATTAAAGAAGGAAGTTGGAGAAGGAACATATAAGGGGTATCTATTGTTAGAGAGGACAGGAGATGGGCTGCCAGCAGCTACATACAAAGCAGAAAATATAGCTAATAGTCAAATTACTTCTGGCATTAGGCAAGCGTTGCAATCTCTAAAAACAATGGAAGTAGCGGGTAGGTTGCAATTAACAAGTGAGCAGATACAATTATGGAATGCACCGGCTTCGTTTGATACGATTGCTCTAGCAAAAGGCGCCAAATCAGAAGAAGAGTTAATTCAGGCACAGATTCTGGTATATGCTCTCTTATTTTTCATTTATTTCTCTGTTATTATGTATGCCAACATGATCGCTTCTGAAGTAGCGATTGAAAAGTCTTCCAGAGTAATGGAAATTTTGATTTCGAGTGTATCGCCGGTCAAGCAGATGTTTGCCAAAATACTAGGCATCGGTCTTCTCGGCCTTACTCAATTAGTTATTTGGTTTGCTGTTGCTTATATAACAATATCTAATCAGCCTGAAGGATCACTTATCGGCTCACTCGGACTAAAATCTATTTCTGTTTCTATGATTATGTATGCGGTTCTTTTATTTATTCTTGGTTACTTTTTGTATGCGACCATAGCTGCATTGCTTGGATCGCTCGTTAGTCGACTTGAAGACGTTCAGCAGATGATGACACCGCTAACTCTGCTTATAATGGTCGGCTTCTTTATTTCCATGTACGGTCTCAGCAATCCGGAGTCTCCATTAATTACAGTTACTTCTTATGTGCCGTTTTTTACACCGATGATTTTGTTTGTCCGCATTAGCTTGCTTAGTATTCCTGTATGGGAAGTAGCACTCGGCTTCGGTATTTTAATCGCGGCTATTCTTGTTTTTGGTGTCATCGGTGCCCGTATTTACAAAGGCGGCGTTTTAATGTATGGAAAGTCCAACTCGTTAAAGGATATGAAAAAAGCAATAGAGCTTTCAAGAGATAACTGATTTATTCCAGATCCCGCACAGAGCAATTATTCCAAAAGCTGTTATGTTATAATTAGCTCACGAATATTAAGGAGGGGAAGCAATTTGCAAGGGATTACCCATTATGAAGCAGGGCAAAGCGTAGAGAGTTATTTATTAATTAAATCAGTAACGAAGAGTATAGCGGTAAATGGAAATCCCTATTTAACGCTTATCTTGCAGGATAAAAGCGGTGATATTGAAGCGAAGCTCTGGGATGCGAAGGAAGAGACAGAAAAACAATATCAGCCCCAAACGATTGTCAAAGTAAAGGGAGAAATTCAAAATTACCGTGGTCGAATGCAGTTGAAAATTCGACAAATTCGACCAGCCAACCCGCAGGATGGAAAGCAGGTTAGTGAATTTATTGAAACAGCTCCGCTCAGCCAAAAGGATATGGCAGATATGATCACTCAGTTTATTTTTGAGATGGAAAATCCTCATATCCAGCGTATTACCCGTTTTTTATTAAATAAATACCATACAGAATTTTTGGAGTACCCAGCAGCAACGAAGAATCATCATGAATTTGTTTCGGGTCTAGCTTATCATGTCGTGTGCATGCTTAAGCTGGCAAAATCTATTGCTGACCTGTATCCTTCTCTGAACCGCGACTTGTTGTACGCTGGTGTTATTTTGCATGATCTGGGAAAAGTAATTGAGCTATCAGGTCCGGTTTCGACTGTTTACACCATAGAGGGGAACTTGCTCGGCCATATTACGATCATGGTAAATGAAATTGGCAAAGCGGCGGAAGAACTCGGGATCGAAGGGGAAGAGGTTACTGTTCTAAAACATGTTGTACTTTCTCATCACGGCAAAGCAGAGTGGGGAAGCCCGAAGCCGCCAATGGTTAAAGAGGCCGAAATTCTTCACTATATTGATAATCTTGATGCGAAAATGAATATGCTAGACCGTGCATTGGAGCGCACAAAGCCGGGAGAATTTTCCGAGCGCGTATTTGCTCTTGATAACCGGGCCTTTTATAAGCCGCATTTTTCTTCTTAACATGTCCAAATTTGGGCATGTTTTTTTCTTTGCATGAATACACTGGTTACAAATGCGGACAAGAAAGGGGATCAGGATGATTATTCCATTATGGATTTATGCAGTAGTAGCAGGGATTTTGTTCAGCGCATTTATGACGATTAAGACATCAAGGGCAGACAAAAAAGTAGATCAGGAATTTATTGAACAAGAAGGACAAGTTTATATACAAAGAATGGAGAAAGAGCGGGAACTAAAAGCTAAAAATTAAAAAAAGCGTCTGTCCTGTAAATAATAAGTATTTACAGGACAGACGCTTTAATCATCTTTATTTTTCTGATTTTTTGTCAGAATCGGATAAACCTTCAAAAGCGCCTTTTAAATCTTTATCTTTTACTTCCACATCGGCCGCTTTCATCTCTTTATCAAGCTTTTTCTGCATAGTTGCTGAATCTGCTTTAGAGCGTTTTAATTCCTTTGTTAATTCAGCTTTCATTTCCTTAAATGGTTTTTTCTCTTTTACATCTGTGATTTCAATAATATGGTAACCATAGTCTGATTTGATTGGCTCACTGATTTGTCCTTTCTTCAAGGTACTGAGTGCTTTTGAAAACTCTGGAACAAATTGTGCACGTCCCTCGTTATCCACCCAACCAAGTTCTCCGCCATTCTGGGCAGATTGTGTATCAGTGGAGTATTCCTTAGCCAAATCCTCAAACTTCCCGCCTTTGGCCAGCTTGTCTTTTACTTCTTTCGCTTTCTTTTCATCTTCTACTAGAATGTGCCGTACTTTAACTGGCGCTTCCCATTTATCGTAGTATTCTTTTACTTGTTTATCTGTTACTTTAATATCAGCGAGCGCTGCTTTTTCTCTTAAAAGTTCAAGCTTTAAGAACTCTTTGAAACCTTTTTCATCAAGGTTATATTGAGCCAGGAATGCTTCGTATTGTGAGCCAAGCTGTTCCTTCGCTTTTTTTAGTTCTTTATCCAGCTCTTTATCCGACACCTCATATTTCTCGGAAAGCACCTTTTTATACATAGCCTCCTGAAGCGCTTGCTCCATTTGAGGAGAGTACTTTTCCTTCATAGCATCGTATAATTCTTGTTGTGTAACATCGCCTGCTTTCGAAGTAGCAACAACATCATTTCCTCCGGCGCCGCATCCAGCTAGGCCGACAGCCCCTGCGAGTAAAGAAGCAGACAGGATCCATTTTTTCATTTCTTAAACAACTCCCTGATTAATCAGCCGGCCTTCAATGCAGCAACGGCTTTTTCAAATTTTTATACAGGACATACTATATCATATTTTTAAGAAGCAGCCAAAAAATTCAATTCAGAAAAGTAAAAGAATCTCGTTTGCCATAGAAATAAAAGCTGTTTTATTCACTAAGTTGCATTCTTTTCGGCTTACATAAAAAGAGCCAGCTTCATAGAGCGGCTCTTTTATGCAAACAAAATTTCCACATAAGAGGAAATCAATAAAATGGTAATGTAAATATTGATCGTGCGAAAAATTTTAGGGTGGCGTTCTTCGGGGATCTCTTTTTGAACGCAAAGAATATTAGTCATACGATTGATATTATATAGAATCAATGCTGAAAAAATAATAAATACGGTAATAACGGAGATCACTTTATCCCCCTCCCTTTATGTTCATATGTAATAAACATAACAAAAATTATATTAAAAAGATAGAAAAATAGTTGAAAGCAGAGAAGAGATTCTCTGCTTTACATGTAAGGGATAATGACTAAATGAGCCAGCATCTTATTGAGGGATAAGGATTTCATACCCTCTGTCGTGTTCTTCAATGACTGCATATTTTGGCGAAGCAGCCATCGCTTTTAAATAAAGCAAATCAATTGCACACATGCCTGTGTGGAAAGCAGCAAGCATAGTAAAATAGTGAATATAATGAGGAAACATTACTCCACAAACGAGCAGAGCTGGATTAACTGTAAAGAAGGGGAGCAAAAGGCTCACCATAAATGTTTTTTTAGGAACAGGCTGCTTTATGTTAATCGAAATAATTGGCATACAAAAACAAGTGATTTTGCATTGGCATTTCATTTGCCGCCAATAGTGCAAAATCGGCAGAAGATGAATAAGTTTATGAAGCGGATAAATGGCTAACAAAGCTATAAGAAAAAAATGAAAATAACCTGAATACAGTGTTTTCGAAAAGAGCGATTGCATGAGAGCAAAGCTGAAGGAAAAAACCAGCATGGTCAGCAAAAGAGAAAATATGAGGATTTTATTGGATCCGTATCTCTTTTCAAAATCAAATGTACGCCAGCATTTCATCGGAATCATCCCTCCGTTTGACGTTAAAACTGCTATTGCCTAATCACTTTACGATGTGCTCGAAGAAAAATCAAGCCGTTTTTTATTAAAATTAAGTAAAGTTTTGAGGCAAAGCAAACGGGAGGGTGGTTAAAGAAAAGAAAGTGAGAGCTTTCCGTCAAAAGGAGAAGCTCTTAAACTTTTTGTTCAAGCTTTTTTTTTCGCAATTTACCATCTTCTTCATCGAGATCTTCACCGATATTATTCATGGACTTTTCAAATATATCAACGAAGTCTTCGCCGTAAATATTTTTTACAATGGACATTACTTCCATCATATCGGGAAACTTACCGAATAATTCACGCAGCGGCGCGCTGCCTGCAAAGACAGAATTGGCATTGGGATCAAAGTCTTCCATCAGATCAAGCAAAAGCCTTTCTCCTTCTTCAGTGATTTCCACGTACGTATTCCGCTTATCAGTTTCCTTTTTAGAGAATCTTAAATAACCTCTCTCTTCTAATTTTTTTGAAAAATTAAAAGCGGTGGAGACATGCATAACTCCGAATTTAGCAATATCAGAAATAGATGCTCCTTTTAAATGATAGGCGATCCAGAGAATATGATGCTCGTTAATATTTAAGTCATAGGGCTTAATCCAGCGCTGCCAGTCTTTTTCTATTGCTTTCCATAATGCTTTGCTTAATTGAGCCATTCGTTGGCTGAAAATAAGCGCTTCTTTCATTGAGTATTGATGATTTGTCATTTTTGCACCTTCTTTTCCGAATTCTTTCACTCCTAATTGATAGCCAGTTATAGAGATTATTAATATTATTATGCCAATAAAGTAAAAAATAATAAAGATATAAATTAACTAAATTTTCGAAAAAAATGGAGAGCCTTTGTTGGCTCTCCATTTACTTTCTGGCGGGCAGCGTTTTTTGCAAGTCTTCTACAGTTTTTTGTACCTCAGCAATATCTTTCTGTAACTTTTCAATATTTGGTTCTGTACTTTCTTTCCAGATTCCTGCGCTCACCTTCAAACCGTTTGCTACTTCGCCAATATTGTCCTTGCTGACGTCTTTTAAATGCATCACAGCTTGTTTGACTTGCCCAATATCTGTTTTAATGACGCTGGCATTGCTTTTTAAGCTTGCCTGTGCTGTTTTTAACCTTTCTCTGGCTTGTTGGCCTGACATAGGAGTGTTGAGCAAAGTAGCAGCTGCTCCGGCGGCCGTGCCGGCAATCATGCCTATTAACAATGATTTTTTATTCACTTTTTTCACCTCTTGTTAGATTATAGTTCTCCTTGAATAGATAAAGTTTCTTTAATTTGATGGGGACAGGTACATTGCCAACTGGAAGGTGCATAGTATGTAAAAGGACCCCGCTTTGCTATATTTCCCTTAAGCAACGAAAAACAAACGGTTGATTCTCGTTAAAGGAGTGTCACAGATGGAAGGGATCATCTTTGGATTATTTGCGCTGAGTTTTATCCTTCTGATTAGCATGATCCATCATATCCGTTCTATATGGAGGCCAGGCATTTCCATGTCAAGACCTATGTTAATTCAAAGAGCTCGCACTCTTGGAATTGCAGGGGGCTTTATTTTAGTCATTGCAGTGCTTATGCTGTACTGGTGATGGACGTATATCACAAAAAGACTCCTTTGTTTTAAAAGGAGTCTTTTTGGACTGTTTACACCTGTTCGACCAGGTTTGAGCGCTTTAGCACAGATTGTACAATTGGATAGATAACTAGCATGACCACAGCATTTACAGCCGAGGCAGGCAATACAATTGTAAGGAATAAAGCAGCAAATGGACCTGGAAGGCCGACAATAGCGAGTGCAGAACCCAAGAAAACGACTCCGGAAACAATCGTGCCGATAGCTGTTAAAACAACCGCTCCGAAAGTATTCTTGCTGTACTTGGCAAATAGAATGAACAAACCATAAAAGACAAGGGCAGTAACTGGTTTATCAATCATATTAGGAATCAATCCGGCTGGAAAAGAAGTGGTTAAGCCGGAAATCACTCCGGTTACAAGGCCGGCCAACAGCACACTTTTCACATTTGGAAACAATAAAATTCCTAAAAACATCATTGTCAGCATCATATCGGGTTTCATTCCAAGGAATAGTCCGGGCATCACGGTGTGTAAAACAGCCCCCATGCCTATTAACAGTGACAGGGTAACTAAAGATTTTGTATTCATTTCTCATCTCTCCTCTTCTCATCTCATCTCAAAACAGCTTCTCCTGACATACGCTAGTTGTTGTCAGCGAAAAGATAGTATAAGTATAGCACATCGAAAAGTGCTAAGGAAGCTGAATATTCTGTCAACCAATCAGCTTTTTTTCTCCTCTTTAAGCGGTAGTTTGAATATGGGCCGAGATTTCTTTAGCAATTTCCTGAAGCTCCTCGCCCGTATGATTCAGGTCGTTTACCTTAAAGATAGGATGGAATCCATCTTCACGCCCAAAGCGAGGAATAAGATGAATGTGATAATGGAAAACCGTTTGGCCTGCTGTCTCGCCATTATTGTTTAAAATATTTAACCCTTCAAGGTTGTAAGCGGCTTTAAGCGCTTCTGCAACAATAGGCACACGTTGAAAGAGGCGGCTTGCTTCTTCCGGAGAAAACTCAAATATGTTCTTCTTATGATTTTTTGGGATGAGCAATGTATGGCCTTTTGTTACCTGACTGATATCTAGAAAAGCGTACACTTCTTCATCTTCAAACACCTTGGCAGAGGGAATTTCTCCGTTGATGATTTTACAAAAAATACAATCGCTCATTTTCTTCATCCTTCCTATGTATAATTGCCAAAATTTTATCATAAAAGATATATTTATTAAATAGACAAGTATAGAAGGGGCACTTAACAATGAGATTCTGCTAATATTTTGTTAAAATAAGCGTATGACTTTACGAGAAAGGACGTTTTTTTATGTCTTTATTAACGGTAGAAGGACTAGTTGGCGGCTACACCCGCAAGCCGGTACTGAACGATATTTCCTTTTCAATTAATCAGGAGAGCATCGTCGGGCTGATCGGTCTGAATGGAGCGGGAAAGAGTACGACGATTAAACATATTATCGGCCTCATGGAACCGAAAAAAGGGAAGATTTCCATTAACGGACTTTCTTTGCAGGACAGCCCAGAGAAATACCGGCGTCAATTTTCCTACATTCCAGAAACACCGATTTTATATGAAGAGCTGACGCTTGAAGAGCATATGAAATTAACTGCAATGGCATACGGTCTCACAGAGGAGGAATACAAGCGGCGCATCGGTCCACTACTAAAAGAATTCCGACTTGATTCAAAAATGAACTGGTTTCCCGCTCATTTCTCAAAAGGCATGAAGCAGAAAGTAATGATTATGAGTGCTTTTTTAACAGAGCCTTCTCTTTATATTATTGATGAGCCGTTTGTTGGTCTGGATCCATTGGGCATTCAATCGCTGCTTGAGTGGATGAAGCGAATGCGCAATAGTGGTGCGGGCATTTTAATGTCAACCCATATACTGGCGACAGCGGAGAAATATTGTGATTCCTTCATTATTTTACACAACGGAGAAATCCGAGCACAGGGAACAATTACAGAGCTTCGTGAGCAATTTCAAATGCCGGGTGCTTCTCTAGATGACATTTATATTCAGCTGACGAAGGAAGAAGAGCAATGAGGCAAGTAGAAGAGTTATGGAAATCAAGAATAGCCGCTTATTATTCAGAGTTGCGCAAGTACCTGCGCTACATGCTGAATGATCATTTATTATTTGTCCTTGTATTTGGTCTCGGTGCCGCCTTATATTATTACAGCGGTTGGGTAAAGACATTGGATGAAACATTTCCGGCGCCGTTCATCATGGCTGTTTTTTTAGGCGCACTGCTTTCATGGAGCCCGGTATATACATTTCTAATGAGAGCGGATACGGTCTTTTTACTACCGCTTGAAGAGAGAATGGTTCCTTACTTTCATAAGGCTATCTGGACGAGCTTTCTGTCCCAGAGTTACTTATTGATTGCAGCGCTTGCTTTGTTTATGCCACTGTATACGCAGGTAAGAGGCGGTTCTATGAAGGTTTTCTTCTTTTGGCTTCTCCTCCTTGCTATCATAAAGGTCTGGAATTTAGTTGTTCGCTGGCATGTGCTTAAAATCCAAGAAAAAGAGAGCAGACAGATTGATTGGGGAGTCCGTTTAGCTTTGAACATATTGCTGCTTTACTTTGTATTTTCAAAGGCAGCTGTCCTGTTTGCCTTAGCAGTGGCTGTTGTTATGGCTGCTTATTATCTCTATTTCCGGAAAATATCAAGGCGTATGGCATTGAAATGGGAAACACTCGTGGAACTAGAAGAGAAGCGGATGGCTGCTTTTTACCGGATGGCTAATTTATTTACCGATGTTCCTCATTTGCGGGGAACGGTCAAGCGCCGGAAATGGCTGGACAAGTTGCTCGGCTACATACCATTTGATCCAGCAAACACGTACACGTATCTATTCCGACGTACATTTGTCCGAATGAACGAGTTTTTTGGACTGTACGTTCGTCTTACGGTCATTGCAGCACTTATTATTTGCTTTAGTGGACAGGCTGTATTGCAGCTCATTATTGCTTTGCTGTTTATCTATTTAACAGGTTTTCAGCTCTTGCCAATGATCCGCCGCCATGAAACAAAGATATGGGTATCCCTGTATCCGGTCTCTCCTGAAAGAAAAAGTGCTTCATTGTTAGAGTTAATCGGCCGGCTGCTCTTATTGCAGGCGATTATTTTCGGCTTAGCGGCATGGGCAGGCCATTCCGTGAGTCAAGGGGGCATTGTCGTTGTAGCTGGAATAGTATTTGCTTTGTTTTTTGCAAAGATGTACGCGCCAGCACGGCTGCGTAAAATGTTTCGATAATCAGCCTAAACAGCCTGACACCGAAAAACACGGGTGTCAGGCTGTTTTTTTGCTGCCATTCTATTTTAGAAAAAATGAAATTAATCATTTCCATTAGGGACAATATACGTAGTTATATAAGAAGGGCTTGAGAAAATATGCGGCTGTTCATTTACGCCTGCTTCTGGTTTTTTCATCTCATGGGCTTGTTTGAATTCTTTAGAGTCTTTCCAGTTTGTGAATGACTCCCGATCTTGCCACTGTGTTAAAATAACGTAAGTATCAGAATCGAGCGGCCGAAGCACACGAATAGCTATAAATCCTGGCGTATTCTCAATCGCCCGCGCCCTGCCTTTAAAGCGATATTCGAAAATAGGGCGTCCTTCGTCAGTAACAGGGATATTATTACATACAACGAAGCCGTGATCGGCTAATTCTCCCGACGTGTCGATTACTTCATATTTACGAGGGGATTGGAATACTGTTTTATTATTTGTCTCATGAAGAAGGGTAGCACCTTCTGCATTCTCCATTAAAAGGATTTTTTCAGATGCGTGCTTTTCCTGTAACTTCTTCATGAAGTTATATGTGCCGGTTGTTATGAAAATATACATGCTTCCACCTCATTCAACAATAGTTAATTATTCTTTATTATATTACTTTACACTTAGTTACTCTTCTCTAAACTATTGTATGGGCAAAAAAGAAGGCAGTCGGTTCTTTATGGCAGGCGTTTGGCTGGTTTCTTTGGAGAATTTATGACATTTGAGGGTCTGTGCTATACTTTTTTGCCTAAAACAACTATAGTGTAAACGTATAAATAGACAGGATTCTTCGCTTACTTCCGTTTACGGATTGTATATAAAGTGATAGATCGACTTTTAGGAAATGAAAGGTGGATGTGCAGCAGCTATGAGACAAATTAATGAAACATTTTTAAAAGCGGCAAAAGGGGAGAAGACAGAGTATACACCAGTTTGGTATATGCGCCAAGCGGGTCGTTCCCAGCCGGAATACCGTAAATTAAAAGAGAAATATTCCCTCTTCGAAATTACCCACCAACCTGAACTGTGCGCTTACGTCACCAAACTTCCGGTAGATCAATATAATGTCGATGCAGCTATTCTTTATAAGGATATTATGTCACCGCTTCCTGCTATAGGAGTGGATGTCGATATTAAATCGGGAATAGGGCCGGTCATTGATAACCCGATTCGCTCTTTAGCTGACGTCGAAAAACTTGGCCAAATCGATCCGGAAAGTGATGTTCCATATGTATTGGATACGATTCGATTGCTGACAAAGGAGCAGCTTGATGTTCCTCTTATCGGCTTTGCAGGGGCCCCTTTTACGCTTGCTAGCTATATGATCGAAGGGGGACCTTCAAAAAATTACAATAAAACAAAAGCCTTTATGTATGCGGAACCAAAAGCATGGCAAGCACTGATGGACAAGCTGGCAGAAATGACAGTGACTTATGTACGCGCGCAAGTGAAAGCCGGTGCTCGGGCGATTCAAATTTTTGATTCATGGGTAGGGGCTTTAAACGTTTCTGATTATCGTTTATTTATTAAGCCGGTCATGGAACGCATTTTCAATGAACTCCGCGAAGAAAATGTTCCGTTAATTATGTTTGGAGTAGGCGCAAGCCATTTGGCGAAAGAGTGGCATGATTTGCCGCTTGATGTTGTTGGTCTTGATTGGCGCCTGCCTATTAAAGAAGCGAGAGCTATGGGAGTGACAAAAACTGTGCAAGGAAATCTTGACCCGGCTATTTTGTTGGCTCCTTGGGAAGTCATCGAAGAGAGAGCTCGCGCTATTTTGGATGAGGGACTCGCGGAGCCAGGTCATATTTTCAATTTAGGACATGGTGTTTTCCCTGAGGTGAATCCGGACACACTAAAACGTCTAACAAGCTTTGTACATGAATATAGCGCACAAAAACGAAAATAATGCAACAGAGGTGAGAGACATGACAAAGAAAAAAATGGGCTTATTAGTCATGGCATACGGAACGCCCTACAAAGAAGAAGATATTGAACGTTATTACACGCACATCCGCCGAGGGAGAAAGCCAACGCCGGAAATGCTTGAGGATTTACGCTCTCGTTACGAAGCAATCGGCGGGATTTCACCGCTTGCTTCGATTACAAGAGAGCAGGGGGAAAAGCTTGCACAGCATTTGAATGCCGTACAGGATGATATTGAATTCACTCTTTATATTGGCCTGAAACATATTGAGCCGTTTATTGAGGACGCTGTGCAGCAGATGAAAATGGATGGGATAACAGAAGCCGTATCTCTAGTGCTTGCTCCTCATTTTTCCACCTTCAGTGTGAAATCCTATAACAGCCGAGCGAAAGAAGAAGCGGAAAAAATTGGCGGACCGGCAATCACATCTATTGAAAGCTGGTATCAGGAGCCGAAATTTATTGATTATTGGGCAGGAAAAGTAAAAGAGACGGTTGCCAGCATGTCAGCAGAAGAGCGTAAGAACTTCGTAATGATTGTTTCTGCTCACAGTTTGCCAGAGAAAATTATCTCCATGGGCGACCCGTATCCGAAACAATTACAAGAGACAGCAGAACTGATTGCGAAAGCGTCAGGTGTGGCTAATGTAGAGGTTGGCTGGCAAAGTGCGGGAAATACTCCAGAGCCGTGGATTGGACCGGATGTACAGGACTTGACACGCGATTTATTCGAGCAACAAGGCTATAAGGCGTTTCTTTATGTGCCAGCAGGGTTTGTGGCAGACCATTTAGAAGTTCTATACGACAATGACTATGAATGCAAGGTAATTACTGATGAAATCGGCGCAGCGTATTATCGTCCGCCTATGCCAAATGCCCGTCCGGAATTCATTGAGGCTCTTGGTGAAGTGGTTTTAAAGCATTTATAAAGAAAACACAAAATAATAAAAAGAGGGCGATGAAACTGTGCTGGGTGAAAAAAAGAGGGTTGTTGTTGTAGGCGGCGGAATAACGGGACTAGCAGCAGCCTATTATTTGCAAAAAGCAGCAAAAACCAGCCAGCTTCCATTAGCTGTCACGTTAATTGAAGCAACGCCTCGCCTGGGCGGAAAAATTCGAACAATTAAAAAGAACGGCTTTGTTATTGAAAAAGGGCCTGATTCTTTCCTGGCAAGAAAAGAAAGTGTGGTACGGCTGGTAAAGGACGTCGGACTTGGCGATCAGTTGGTGCATAGTGGAGCGGGCCAGCGATATGTGTTAGTAAATGATAAGCTTCATCCCATACCTTCTGGTTCCGTGATTGGAGTGCCGACTAAGATACTTCCTTTTATTACAACCAACCTTTTTTCTATTACAGGAAAAATTAGAGCCAGCGCAGATTTTTTTCTGCCTAACAATCACTTAAAGAATGATACCTCGCTTGGTGGCTTTTTTCGGCACCGTCTTGGTGATGAAATAGTAGAGAATCTCATTGAACCGCTTTTAGCAGGAATTTATGCCGGGGATATTGATAAACTTAGCCTGAGGGCCACGCTGCCGCAGCTAAATGAAACCGGGGAAAAACATCGCAGCTTAATACTTGGATTAAAGGAGATCGCCTCTGCGCTGACCAATGAATCAGACGGCCTTTTAACTTTAAAAGATGGGTTAGAGGAGCTGGCAGAAGCAATCGAAGGGAGACTCGAGGGCGGTTCAGTTCTTAAAGGCTTGCGTGTCAGGCAGATCGAAAGACAGGAAGACGGTAAGTTTTTTCTTGCATTAAATGACGGTGAACGAGTATTGGCTGATGGAGTGATTGTTACTAGCCCGCATTTTACCCTCCCTGCCATGATGCCACAACATCGTTTTTTCGATGTATTAAAAGAGATGCCGGCCATGTCTGTTGCAACGATAACGATGGCTTTTCCGGAAGCGGCCATCTCGCAGTCTATCACCGGATCTGGATTTGTCGTCTCGCGAAACAGTGATGTGACTATTACAGCGTGTACCTGGATACACAAAAAGTGGCCGCATGCAGCACCTCCGGGAAAGGCATTGCTGTGCTGTTATGTAGGCCGAGCGGGCGATGAAGCAATTGTTGATTTGTCAGATGCTGAAATTGAACAAATTGTAATGGCAGATTTAAAGAAGGTTATCGCTTTATCGACAGAGCCGGAGTTTACGGTTGTCAGCCGTTGGAAAAATGCTATTCCGCAATATACCATTGGCCATAATGAACGGATAGAGGCGATTGAAGAACGAATACGCGAACAACTGCCGGGCTTTTTTATTGCTGGCAGCTCTTTCAGAGGGATTGGCATTCCTGACTGCATCAAGCAAGGAGAAGAGGCTGCGCAAAAAGCAGCTTCATTTATACAAAATAAAGACTAACAAGGACTGTTCCAGAGACATGGGGGGAGGCTTGCCTGCTGTTTTTAAAACAGCAGGCAAGCCCGCTTGGCTGCTTCTGGAGACAGTCTTTTTTTATTATCGCTCAACTAACTTTTCTGTATGACTTGCTGACATAGGGAACAATAGGAGTAACACACAGCAAGGGAGGTTCCTGTATGGAAAAAGACAATTTAGGTATCCGCCGTGACATGGCAAGCCTATATGTAAAGAGAGAGGCGAATGACGAAGTGTTAGAAATTAGTTCAACCGGATATGGACTTGAACCTGTTCCAAGGGAATCAGAAGAAGGTGCTCTGGAGAATCATCATTCCTTTTTCAAAGCTAATGAAGAGCAAGAACAGGATTCATCTAACAATAAGTATGAATGAAAAGGCGAATAACAAAGTGGTAGAAGCGATAGACCGTTCTTTAAGAGAACGTATTGATAAAGAGTTGGCGGGACTGAAGTTTACAAAAAACTTTCGATCAGCTACAGCAGAAGAATGGTATTTTTTTCTTCCCGGATTTAGAGCAGAGCAAGAGGGCAGCGCAGCAGGAAAAGTGATTATCCATTACAATCTTTATGGGAATCGCGAGATATTCATTCATACGACGATTATTTTTATGGATTTGAAGATAGGAGAGTCGAAGCTTTATCCGCTTGTTTATGCACTTTCTGATGAAATCGTTAATCGTCTTGTCGGCTATGCTGACACGCTGCTTTCTGTTCATGCTGGAAACAATTCTTATCAAGCGGAATATCGGTCACCGGAATAAGAACAGCTAATAGCAGAAGCCATGCTAAAGGCTTTTTCATCATCTAAAGGAGGGACATACGATGGGAGAATGGAATGAACAAGCGGCTCCGAACAATAACATGGATTCTTCTGAAATAAAGAAGGCATTCAGGAAAAATAAACAACAGCCTGTAGAATTTTCAGAGGAGCTAGCGGATGGAGGAGAAAGAAACAAACGTTTTGAAGAACGAAAAAATAAAAAGCAATAGCATTTACTATTGCCGAATCCTTATAGGTTATGGAGCAGTTATTTCAACCAATGACCTCTATTCTTACATTCTGTACGGTAACGTGCAGAATTTTTTATTATCCATATTTAAAGATCTTGCTATCTTCAACTGTTTAGAGTATGATACTTATATCGAATGACTAAATTGTTCATTTGGTCAAAAAAGGGGGCAGAGGGATGGCTGTTGACCGTAAAAAGCATATTATTGACGCGGCTACTAAATCCTTTTCATTATTTGGTTATAAAGCGACAACAATGGATCAAGTAGCTAAATTGGCAAATGTCGGAAAGGGAACGATTTATACGTTTTTTAAAAATAAAGAAGAATTGTTTGATGAAATTATCCAGACGCTCATTACTGAAATGAGAGAGGTGGCTGAAAAAGCAATTGATCCTTCCCAGACATTCCATGAAAATGTGCACAGAGCTCTTTTTGAAATTTTACAATTTAGAAAGAAGCACCAGCTGACCATCAAGCTATTTCAAGAAGGAAAAGAAATGGGAACACCAGCCGTCCTTGAGGTCATGGCAATGATGGAGGAAGCCATCCTTTCATTCATTGGGGAAAAGATTCAGTTGGCGATCGAAACCGGTAAAATTAAACGATGCAATCCTGAATTAACGGCCTTTGTTATGCTTAAGCTTTATATTTCCCTAATCTTTGATTGGGAGCAAAGAAAAGAGCCTTTGAGTGAAGAGGAAATTTCTCGATTGTTTGAGCTTTATTTATTTGAAGGATTATCCACCTGAGGAAAATCCTTCTCTTTTACACTTTTTTGACCAAATGACTAAAATGGTCATATTTTTAAATGCGGAGGCAATTATGAAACGATCTATGTTTATAGCAGAATTAAAAAATATTGCTGGAAATCGAATGTTGTTCATTTCTATGATCGCTATTTTACTTATCCCGCTCTTATATGCCGGTATGCTCTTGTGGGCTTTTTGGGATCCTTACTCTCAGCTAGATAAACTGCCGGTTGCTATTGTCAACAAAGATACCGGTGCTGATTACGATGGAGAAAAGTTGGCGATTGGCAAGGAATTAACGAGAGAACTTGAGAAAAGCGATGATTTTGACTTTCATACTGTGAGCGAAAAAGAAGCAAAAAAAGGGATGGATAACCAAGAATATTACATGTTAATTGAAGTTCCTAAAGACTTTTCACAAAATGCTACGACGCTGCTTGATGATACTCCAAAAAAACTAGAATTAAAGTATGTGCCGAATGAAAGCTACAACTTTGTTTCTTCCCAAATGGGAAATACAGCAATGAAGGAAATTCAGGCGTCCGTCCAAAAAAGTGTTACTGAAACATATGCAGAAACAATGTTTGATAAAATCAAATCAATGGGTGAAGGTTTTGCAACTGCCAACAAGGGGGCTGGAGAAGTTGATGAGGGCGCAGGCAAGCTATCTGAAGGAGCAGCCCAATTAAAAGAAAATCTAGCTACTCTTGCTGATCGCTCTGTCCAGTTCTCAGAGGGGCTTTCAAAAGCAGGGAACGGTTCAAAAGACCTTGCTAACGGCGCTTCAAAGTTAAACTCTGGTTTAGCTCAGCTTGAAGAAGGCCAAAATAAACTTACAGCAGGCAGTCAAGAATTGCAGAAGGGCACGAACGAATTGGCAGCAGGCCTTGCTAATTTACAAACTGGTCTTCATACAGCAGATGGAAAAATGTCGGAATTAAATTCGGGCACAACAGAAATGAAAGAGGGCGTACAGCAATTCCAAAATAAACTGCCTGAATTGGCAAAGGGAACAAAGGAATTGGCAACTGGAGCTGAACAGCTAAATACCGGGCTTGGACAATTCGAAGAACAATTGATTGCTGGAATGAACGAGACGATTAATCAACAATTACAACAATATATGCCATTGCTGCAACAAAGGTTTTCTCCGATGGAGATTGCCATGATTAAACAGAAAGTTGAACAGCAGCAATCGCAAATGGCTGAGCAAATCAGAAGCAATGTAGGCAAGTTGCAAAAAGGCAGCAAGCAGCTTGCTGCTGGATCTAAAGAGATCAATAAAGCGGTTAGTGGACAGCTTGCACCTAACATGAAGTCATTAAACGAAGGACTTGGCAAAGTACAGAACGGTCAGCAACAGCTGCAAGCAGGCGTTCATGGATTAGCAGAAGGATCTAACCAATTAGCTTCTGGAACAGGAAAATTGCAAAATGGAGAAAAGAACCTGAGTGAAGGAATGAACAAAGTAGGTGAAAAGCTTTCAGAAGCCAAAAATGGATCGGCCCAATTGGCAACTGGAGCTGAAACATTAAACAGCGGCTTGGGAGAGTTGAACAGCGGTTCTGAGAAACTATCAGAAGGAGCCGGCAAGCTTGCAAAAGGTTCAACAGAACTGGAAAGCGGTTCGACTAAGCTGAAAGAAGGAACAGAAGAGCTGCATGAAAAGCTTGGGGAAGCAGCAGACAAAGCAAATGAAGTAAAAGCAAAAAAAGAAACGTATGATATGATGGCAGAGCCGGTTAAAGTAGATAAAGAAGTGAAACATCACGTACCAAACTACGGAACTGGTATTGCTCCTTACTTTTTGTCTCTCGGTCTGTTTGTTGGAGCATTGATGTTAACCATTGTCTTCCCGCTTAGAGAACCGGCGGAGCAGCCTTCAAGCGGTTTTCGCTGGTTCATTGGTAAGACGGGAATCATGTTCACCGCTGGGCTTGCACAGTCACTTCTTGTTTCAGCAGTCCTATTGTTAGGATTAAAAATGGAGGTACAGAGTGTTCCTTTGTTTATTTTAACTACAATTATTACTAGTCTAACCTTTATGGCTATTATCCAAATGCTAACAACCATGTGGGGAAATCCAGGACGTTTCATAGCTGTTTTAATTTTGATTTTACAATTAACAGCAAGTGCTGGTACGTTCCCTCTGGAATTAATTCCGACAGCATTACAGCCATTTAACTCTATTTTGCCAATGGCTTACTCTGTTCGCGCGTTTAAGACAGTGATTTCAAGCGGTGACTTCCATTTTATGTGGGCAAACGAAGGAGTCCTCCTTTCAATTGCAGCCGTTTGTCTACTCATTACATGTCTTTTCTTTAAGCGGTTGTTCAAAAAGCAATATAATACGCAGATAGTGGAAGAATAACAGGATAAAAAAGAAGCACCCGCTCAAGGCGAAGCGGGTGCTTTTTTATATCAAATGAAATTGGAAGATGAAGTAGCGGCAATTAAATTAAAGGTCTTGAATATCCGTGCATTCATCGCATACATGGCTGTAGCATTCATGCTGCTCGTCAATATAAGAGCCACATTTTGCACATTGTTTAGCGGGTAAGTTTTTGAAAAAGTCAACGATGTTTTTAACCATTTGCTGTTTCCTCCTTTTTGTTATATAACTGATTCCTTATTTTTATTAATTGTATTATAACAGTTTTTATACGTCAATATGTTTTTAACAAATTTTAAAATAAATCAAACAATTCATGAAGTTGAAGGAAAGTGGTTTGGGGAATACAATACGTATGAAGATAAAAATTAAAGAAATGGAAAGGAGCCCTTTTCATGAACGTTACTGTTATTGGCTGCTGGGGCGGTTATCCGAAAGTAAATGAAGCAAGCTCAGGTTACTTGTTTGAAGAAGGTGGTTTTAAGATGCTGGTTGATTGTGGAAGCGGGGTGCTTTCGCATCTTCAAAACCACATTCGCCCTGAACAATTGGACGCTGTTTTACTGTCCCATTATCACGCTGACCATGTGGCGGATATTGGAGTTTTGCAGCATGCTTTATTAATCGGCAAGCATATGGGAAAGGAAGTTTCACCATTGCCGATTTACGGGCATCAAGAAGATGAAACGGGTTTTGCTGCTCTTACATATAAAGATCTAACGGTGGGAAAAGCTTATCGCCCAGAGGAGAAGCTCGTTATTGGACCGTTTACAGTGGAGTTTTTGCGTACAGTTCATCCTGTACCTTGTTATGCAATGAAAATTTCTAATCATCGCCAGTCTGTCGTTTATACGGCTGATTCTGCTTATCAGGAAGCATTTGTTCCGTTTGTGAAAGGAAGCAGCCTGCTTCTTTGTGAAAGCAACTTTTACAGCGGTATGGACGGACAAGCAGCTGGCCATATGACAAGCACAGATGCTGGCAGGCTTGCCCGTCTGGCAGAGGTAAATACGCTTGTACTAACTCATCTTCCGCATTTTGGGGATATCACCGAGCTAAAAAAAGAGGCGGAGGAAGAGTTTTATGGTACAGTGCTCTTAGCTGAAGAAGATTTAGAAATAGGATTATAATGGAGGAAGTATCATGCTGTTTATTGATAATAAAGGAATTAACGACCCGCGGGTGAACCTAGCGATTGAGGAGTATGCAGTAAAATATTTGGATATCAACGAATCCTACTTGCTTTTTTACATTAATGAACCGTCCATTATTATTGGGAAAAACCAAAATACAATTGAGGAAATTAATATTGATTATGTAGAAGAAAAAAATATTCATGTTGTCCGCCGTTTATCAGGTGGAGGCGCCGTTTATCATGACTTGGGCAATTTGAACTTCAGTTTCATTACCAAAGACGATGGAGACAGTTTCCATAATTTCAAAAAGTTCACTGAGCCTGTCGTTACTGCGCTTCATAAGTTAGGCATTCAGGCAGAAATGAGCGGAAGAAATGATATTCTTGCCAACGGATTAAAAATATCCGGCAATGCACAGTTTTCTACAAAAGGAAGAATGTTCAGCCATGGAACCTTAATGTTTCAAACGAACATGGATGAAGTAGTGGCAGCATTAAAAGTGAGAAAAGATAAGATCGAATCAAAAGGAATTAAGTCAATTCGCAGCAGAGTGACAAATATCGCTGATTTATTGGAAGAAAAGATAACAATTGAAGAGTTCCGGCAATTTTTATTAAAAAATATTTTTGAGGGAGAGAGTCATATTCCTGAATATCGTCTCGATGAAAAAGACTGGCGAATCATTGAAGGAATCTCGCAGGAACGTTATAAAAATTGGGATTGGAATTACGGAAAATCCCCAGCGTTTAACATTCAGCGTTCTCACCGCTTCCCAGTGGGTTTAATTGATATTCGGCTCGATGTGAAAAATGGTCTTATCAAAAACTGCAAAATATTCGGCGACTTTTTTGGAGTGGGCGATATAGAAGAGATCGAGAATGGACTTCAAGGGATTAGATATGACAAAAATGCGATTAAAGAGGCGTTAGATTCGATTGATGTACCGCGCTATTTTGGAAAAGTAACAAAAGAAGAAATTGTAGATTTACTATATTGATGTTTCCGAAAACTGCCAATTAAAAAGGGCAGTTTTCTCTTTTCTTGCAGGCTGGAAAAAATTGAATTATAATAAATATTGAAAATTCAAATATGAATGACTATTCATTCATATTTTCAAAGGGAGAGGATGAAATGAATCTTTCAACAGCATTAGAACATGCTGCTGCCAAACAAGGGGGAAAAGTGGCGTATCATTTTCTTGATCAGACTGCTACATATGAAGAGTTAAACATGGCAGTTCACAGATTTGCATCCGGTTTGAAAGCATTAGGCATTGAGCAAGGGGATCATCTCGCATTAATTACGGGTAACTCGCCGCAGTTTATTATCTCCCTTTATGGAGCATTGCGGGCAGGGGCAACAGTCATACCTATTAATCCTCTATATTCACCAGAGGAAATCAGCTATATCGTTCAAAACGCTGATGCTAAAGCTGTTATTTTATTGGATATTTTAGTGCCGCTTGCTAACAAGATTGACCAAACTTTGCCTTTTGTCGAGCATTATATCGTTTGTGAAATGAACGAGGAACGGACAAAAGAAAAACAGCCTGAGGAATTTTCGATTTACAAGAAAATGAAAACGTTTTCTGAAGTGATGGATATAGGCCTTCAGCCCTTTCATCCACCTGCTGTTTCAGAAGATGATACAGCGGTTATTCTCTATACATCTGGTACTACAGGCAAGCCAAAGGGTGCCATGTTAAGTCATAAAAATTTATATTCTAACGCTCGTGACATTGGTTCTTATTTGCAATTCAGTGAAAAAGACAGAATCATTACTGTCTTGCCAATGTTTCATGTTTTTTGTTTAAGCGTTTGTCTGAATGCACCACTGATTAGTGGAGCCACCATGATCATCTTTCCAAAATTCAGCCCCAAAGAAATATTCGCACAGGCAAAGCAACATCAGGCAACAGTTTTTGCCGGTGTTCCGACGATGTATAACTTCCTCTATCAATCGGGTGAGGGACATTCAGAGGACTTTGCTTCCTTGCGTTTATGTATTTCAGGCGGTTCTTCCATGCCGGTTGCCTTACTTGAAAATTTCGAGAAAAAGTTCAATGTGAAAATATCTGAGGGATACGGCCTGTCAGAGGCAAGTCCTGTAACAACATTTAATCCGCTGGATCGGCCGAGAAAAGCCGGCTCTATTGGCTGTTCAATCATGAATGTGGAGAATAAAATAGTAAATGAAATGGGAGAAGAATTGCCAGCTGGCGAAGTAGGCGAATTAGTCGTTCGAGGACCAAATGTAATGAAAGGTTATTACAAGCAGCCTGAAGATACATCTGCTGCGATTAAAGATGGCTGGCTATATACAGGAGATTTGGCCAGACGAGATGAGGAAGGCTATTTTTATATTGTTGACCGTAAAAAGGATTTAATTATTGTAGGCGGTTATAATGTGTACCCGCGTGAAGTAGAAGAAGTGTTATATAATCATCCTGATGTGGTTGAAGCAGCGGTGCTTGGTGTGCCAGATCCGAATTATGGGGAAGCAGTACTTGCCTTTGTGGTTCCAAAAAACAAGGAGCTGAACAAAGAAAATTTAATGGATTACTGTCGCCGTCGTTTGGCCGATTACAAGCTGCCGCAGCAAATCGAATTTTTGGAAGAGCTTCCTAAAAATACGACAGGAAAAATATTAAGAAGAGCGTTGAAAAAGCAAGTGCTGCAAAATTGAACCATTGGAAGATCAGGACTGCCTGAAAGAGCATGCGTCAGTCGCTTTTAGGCAGTTTTTGTTATATTAAAGCACGGATGGCGAAAAAAGATGAATGGGCTGATTGGGTGAAAGAATGAATAAGATTACATGCTTGTGGACAAAGTGCTAGAATAATCTCTCATTTGCCCCCAGTTAATAAACAGCTTGGGTGAACAATTCTGTTTTTCTGTTCTAACTGGACAGCTTGTATATTAAATATAATAGAGGATACAGAAAGGAGTGAGGCGGGCATTGAAAAAGTGGGCTGTATTAGCTTTACTTGGGTATGGTCTGTTTGCGTTGGCCATTTATTATTATCTATATGGAATGGCCTCTGGACAACTTCCGGAGATTTATAAAGGGACAAGCGCCGACCCTTCTGCTTTCTTGAGCAAGGCAGAACAAGCTTTAGGAAAAGAATATTCAACAGTGAAGAACTTTTTATTTTTTCTCAGCGTCCCATATGAGTGGCTTGTTTATTTCTTTATCTTGATTTTCGGCCTTTCAAAGAAATTTGAAGAATGGTCCAAGCAAACTGTACGTTTTTCATTTGGACAGACAGCTATTTACCTGTTTTATTTATCGGTGCTGACATTTTTGCTTGCATTTCCTTTCCAGTATATTGGTTACCACTTTTCAAGAGTTTACAAAATTTCGGCTCAAACATTTCCACAATGGATGAGAAATGAAATCATCGACTTTTGGGTTAGCTACGCCATTATGCTCATTCTTGTGTTTGTCCTGTACGCCTTAATGAAGAAATTCAAGAAAAAATGGTGGCTGGCTGCGTGGGCACTGTTTGTGCCATTTACCATCTTTATGATGTATGTGCAGCCGGTAGTAATTGATCCGCTTTACAATGACTTTTACCCGTTAAAAGACAAGCAGTTGGAGGCGAAAATTTTGAACCTTGCGGATAAAGCAGCCATTCCAGCAGATCACGTATACGAAGTAAATAAGTCGAAAGAAACCAATACCCTGAACGCTTATGTTACCGGAATAGGGGGAAATGCCCGGATTGTCTTATGGGATACCACGCTAAAGAAACTGGATGACAAAGAAGTTTTATTTGTGATGGCTCATGAAATGGCTCATTACGTAAAAAAACATATTTACATTGGGATCGGCAGCTACCTGGTTTTTGCTTTTTTTGGATTTTGGCTTGCAGCCAAATGGATGGAGTGGGCGGTTGGAAAACATGGGGAGAAGCTGAAGATTAAGGAGTTGTCCCAGCTAAGGACCCTGCCTTTGTTTTTACTTGTGGTTTCGTTCATGGTATTTGCCTCGAGCCCTCTTTCGAATGCAATTTCCCGATTTGAAGAGCGGCAGGCTGATGCTTATGCCATTGAAATGACTCGTGATAAAGAAGCCGCCATTAGCGCTTTTCAGAAGCTTGCCCGGGAAGGGCTGTCAGAAGTAGAGCCTCCAGGGCTTGTGAAAATATTTAGGTATAGCCATCCAGCGATGGTTGAAAGACTTTATATGATAGAAACTTATCCGCTACCGGACCAAAAGGGAAAGAAAATGGAAGAGAGAAGCGGTGCAAGCGCTCAAAAAAGCCGGGACTGACCCACAAATACATGGCGCCTCTTTACAAAGAGGTGCCATGTATTTGTTTTTCTTCGAATCAGCCTCCGATCCAGTGTCTTATCGACATAAGGGGAGTTTAATATTAAAGAGGATTAGCTTAGAGAAGGATTAATTATTTTTAAATTTTTCCTCTAATTCATTTAGCTGGGCTGATAATTCGATAAATAATTGACGGTTTCCTTCATCCAGGGACTGATCGATCGCTTTCATTAGCTTGTGTTTTTCCTGTTTAAACAAAATGTCATTAAGCAAATTGTCAATGTAAGCAGCTGTTGCATTTTTTACTTGTTCACGCGGCATCGGGGACTTCATCATTTCGGCAAAATAATTGTTGTTTTCCATTTTCATCACCTCAGATACCTTTTTCTTATTATATGTGATACCCCAAAAGTAATCAACCAAAACTTTTAAAATATTTAGAAAACTATTATTGAGATAATAGAATAAATGTCTGGCTCTAAGTCTGTTTAAGACTCTTCAATTAAGGTTATACCTTTCATTGTGGTAAAATAAAAAAAATCGAACGTCAACGGATGTAAGGGGTACACCAAACATGAATGTTACCAGCCTGAAAGAGTGGTTTACACTTGAAAATATAATGGATCTTATTCAAAAATATGAATCATTTGGGCCAATTCCCGGCTTTTTTCTTCCACTAATTGAAGCGTTTTTTCCTTTTTTGCCTCTTGTTGTTTTTGTCATGGCAAATGCTAGCGCCTTCGGATTATGGTGGGGATTTTTGCTGTCATGGGGAGGATCGGTTACCGGTGCCTTTCTTGTTTTTTTATTTATTCGGAATTATGGCCAGCGTAAGCTGCTCTCTTTTTTGCATAGACACCGCCAAGTGAGAAAATTAATGAATTGGGTAGACCGCCATGGTTTTGGACCCGTTTTTTTACTTTTATGTTTTCCGTTTACCCCTTCTGCTATTGTCAATATTGTCGCAGGATTATCCCATATCAGCGTCAGGCAGTATTTGTTGGCGGTAATGGCAGGAAAGGCCGTTATGATTTTTACTATTAGTTTTATTGGCTACGATTTTTTCTCATTGATCAAAGAGCCAGGGCGTACGGCTATTCTAGGTGTTGTCATTTTTGTTTTGTGGGCAGTTGGAAAACAAGTGGAGAGGCATTTGAATCAAAAGGAAGGAAGAGAAAGAGAAAGAGAAAGAGGTTAGAAAGAGCGGCTAAACAGTCAGCTCTTTTTTTGAGCTCTTTGCTTTTTAGTCAATGAAGGTGACAGAACGTATGATCTGTATTAAGATAAAAGGATAAGCTATGCAGCTATAGGTAGAGTGTCTGGAACTTACTGGAGGGAAAGAATGTGTCTGTCCAATTTATAATTGGCCGGTCAGGTACCGGCAAAACGAGACGAATGCTTGAAACAATAAAAGATAGAGTGAAAGAACAACCGATTGGTGATCCTATTATTTATCTTGTGCCGGAACAAATGACTTTTTTATCAGAATACACATTAGCATCAGATCCGGAGCTTGGCGGGATCATTCGCGCTCAAGTTTACAGCTTTACGAGGCTTGCCTGGCGCGTGCTGCAGGAAACGGGAGGAATGAGCAGGCAGCATATTTCTTCTTCAGGTTTAAATATGCTCATTCGGAAAATTATTGAAGACAAAAAAGAGGAGTTAAAGATATTTGCTGGGGCAGCTGGGAAAAATGGGTTTATCAGCCATGTGGAGAACATGCTCACGGAGTTTAAACGCTACTGTGTGACACCGGAGGAATTAGCCGAGAAGCAGGAAGAACTTGAGAGAAGCGGAGGAGCAAAAGCGCTAACCGATAAGCTTCATGATTTGCAGACAATCTACAGTGATTTTGAAGAAGCGCTAATTGGCAAATATGTAGACTCGGAAGATTATTTATGCTTGCTTGGGGAAGCTGCAACTGTCTCTGACTATGTAAAAAAGGCAGAAATATATGTGGACGGCTTTCATAGCTTTACTCCGCAGGAATATGCCGTATTGCAGCAGCTAATGAAGCAGGCAAAAAAGGTAACTATTGCGTTAACAGTGGATGCTCCGTTTCGATCGGCGCCGCCAGAGGATACACATTTATTCCGCCTGACTGGTGATACATATGCCAGTGTGTATGAATTGGCAGTGACAAACGGTATTAAAGTGGAGAAAGATATTATTTTAAAAGAAGGAGAACGGTATAAGGAGGAGAGCTTGAAACACTTGGAAGCCTACTTTGACCGTCGTCCGCCTGTTCCATTTAGACCATCTGATAATCTCTGTCTAATTAAGGCGGCAAGCAGAAGAGCAGAGGTGGAAGGAATAGCAAGAGAAATTCGCAAGCTTGCTCGTGAAGAAGGGGTGAGGTTCAAGCGAATGGCTGTCCTTGTTCGTAATGGCAAAGACTATCAGCAGCTGATGGAAACCGTGTTTCGAGATTATGAGATTCCATTTTTCATTGATCAGAAGCGTCCAATGATGAACCATCCCCTCATTGAACTGATCCGTGCCACTGTGGAGACAATCAACAGCAATTGGCGGTATGAGTCTGTGTTCCGCGTAGTAAAAACGGATTTACTGTTCCCGAAAGATGAAAATTGGCAGGTGCTTCGCGAAAAGGCGGACCGTCTTGAGAACTACGTACTTGCTTACGGAATCAAAGGAGAGCGCTGGGCAGAGAAGGAAAATTGGGGTTATCGCCGATTCAGAGGGCTTGAACAGATAAATAAGGTGCAAACGGATGAAGAAAGAGAAACAGAAGCTGAGTTAAATGAAGTAAGACGACTTATTGCCGATCCCATTTCTCGTTTGTCCCGCAGGCTTAAGAAAGCGAAGACAGGCAGAGAATACGGGGAGGCGCTTTATCTGTATTTGGAAGAGCTCTATATCCCTGAGAAACTCGAAGCGTTTAGTTTGGAAGCAGAAGAAGGGGGCGACCTCGTTACAGCGAGAGAACATAACCAGGCTTGGAACGCAGTCATGGAAATGATTGATCAATATGTAGAGGTACTTGGCGAGGAAGAAATGACGTTGAAAAAGTTTTCTGCCATTATCGATGCGGGGCTAGAAGCAATGGAATTTGCCATCGTACCACCGGCTGCGGATCAAGTGACAGTAGCGAATCTAGAGCTTTCCCGTCTTAGTGATGTAGAGGCGGCTTTTATTCTCGGCGTAAATGATGGTGTGTTGCCAGCAAGACAAATGGAAAGCGGGATTTTAGCAGATGAAGACCGGGAGCGCCTGCTTGCAGATGGAATGAAGCTTGCGCTCAGCAGCAGGCAAAGAATGCTTGATGAAGAGTTCACAGCTTACCGTGCATTTACTGTTTCAGCTAACCGTCTTTATATTTCTTACCCAATTGCAGATGATGAAGGGAAAACACTGCTGCCGTCCTTTTATATTAAAAGAATAAAAGAGTTATTCCCGACAATGAAGGAACGGCTGTTTGTTAATGAACCGTCTGAACTGAGCGAAGCGGAACAGCTGCAATACGTCTGCCATCCTGATCCTACACTGTCTTATTTAGCTTCCCGTCTGCAATTGAAACGTCTTCATTATCCAATGTATGACTTTTGGTGGGATGTGTATAACTTTTACATTGATCACGCCGGGCAGAAGGAAAAAGCGAAGCGGGTGCTGTCCAGCTTATTTTATAAAAATGATACAGAGCCGCTCGAAGAGACAACCAGCACAGAGTTGTATGGGGAAGAAATACTGGCCAGTGTGACAAGAATGGAAATGTTTAATAGCTGTCCATTCTCTCATTTTGCCCAGCACGGACTAAAGCTCAGAGACCGGGAGATTTTCCGGCTGCAGGCACCGGATATCGGCAATTTGTTCCATGGAGCGTTAAAGTGGATTGCTGATGAAGTGGAAAGGCGGGGGTTAAAATGGTCTCAGCTGTCAAAAGAACAGTGCCGGAAGTTAGCCGGCGAAGCGGTAAAACAGCTGGCCCCACAATTGCAGAACCAAATTTTATTGAGCTCTAACCGTCACCTTTATTTAACCCGGAAGCTGGAACAAATTATTTGGAGGGCGTCTTATGCGCTGAGTGGACACGCAAAAGCGAGCGGATTCTCTCCTGTCGGTCTTGAACTTGGATTTGGCCCTGGAGAAAAGCTGCCGCCACTCGCATTCACGTTGAAAAATGGCACAAAAATGGCGCTCGCCGGACGTATTGACCGGGTTGACCAGGCCAAAGGCGAGGATGGCATTTACTTAAGAGTCATCGATTATAAGTCAAGCGGACGCGATTTGGATCTAACGGAGGTCTACTACGGAATTGCCCTGCAGATGCTGACGTATTTGGATATTATTTGGACGTATTCTCCACAGCTTGTTGGGGCTGAAGCCCATCCGGCAGGAGTGCTGTATTTTCATGTGCATAATCCTTTCATTAGCAGTAAGAAGCTGCTGACTCTGGATGAAATTGAGCGTGAATTATTTAAGAGATTTAAAATGAATGGGCTGATTCTTGGAGAAGATGAGGCGCTCCAGCTTATGGATGCTGATTTAGGTGAAGGGGCATCTCCGATTATTCCCGTTGCTTTCACGAAAACAGGCAAGCTCGATAAAAGATTTTCAAAAACCGCTGATAGGAAAGCATTCGATGGCATGAGGCAGCACGTGCGTCAACTATATCAGCAATCAGGGGATGAGATCGTCAGTGGAGAAGTGAGTATTGCCCCTTATCAATATAAAGAGAATACGCCATGTGGTTTCTGTTCATACCGTCCAGTTTGCCAATTCGATGAGGCGCTTGAAGAGAACAATTACCGGCTTATTCTACCTAAGAAAGATATTCTCGAAGATTTAAAGAAAGGAGGCCAATAAAGTATGAGTGAACTAATCATACCTGATAAGCCGACAGATGTTTCGTGGACGGATGACCAGTGGAAAGCTATTACAGCAAAGGGGCGGGATATCCTTGTTGCTGCCGCAGCCGGCTCCGGAAAGACCGCTGTTCTGGTAGAACGGATCATTCGCAAAATTACTGACCGGGAAGCACCAGTGAATATTGATGAACTGCTTATTGTGACTTTTACGAATGCAGCAGCTGCTGAAATGCGCCATCGGATCGGCACTGCATTGGAAGCGGAAATGGAAAAAGATCCGTCATCGAATCACCTGCGCCGACAGCTGACGTTGCTGAATAAAGCGCCGATATCCACCCTTCATTCCTTTTGTCTGGAAGTCATTCGTAAGTATTATTACTTAATTGATATTGATCCTGCTTTTAGAATTGCTGATGAAGGAGAACTGACACTCCTTCGTGACGAAGTGCTGGATGACTTTATGGAAGAGGAATACGGGAAAGAAGACAATGAAGACTTTTACCGGCTCGTTGACTCTTTCTCCAGTGATCGTAGCGACGAAGAACTTCAAAGAATGATTCAAACGCTATATGACTTTTCTCAGTCGCACCCACGTCCGGATGAATGGCTTAATGGACTTTCACAAATGTACGATGTAAGTGGCGAAGCCGAAGCGATTGATGACCTTCCGTTTATTCATACGTTAAAGTTCTATATAGGCCTCCAGCTTGAAGCGGCAGAGGAGATGCTGACAGAATGTCTTGAAATGGCCCAAATGCCGGGAGGTCCCGCTCCGCGAGAAGAAATGTTTATGAACGAGCGAGAGATGGTCCGCCGACTCCGCCAAGCGCTACCTTCCTGGCAAGAGCTTTATGAGGAGATGCAGGCAGTTACATTCAAGACGCTAAAGAGTTATAAGGGAGAAGAGTATGACGAGGAGCTGAAAGAACAGTCGAAGCATTTGCGAACAGAAGCAAAAAAGATTGTTGAAAAGCTGCAGGAGGAATATTTTTCGCATCAGCCGGAAAGCTATGTAAGCAACATGCAGGAAATGAAGGGAATTATTGCGGCGCTTGCTCATCTTATCCAGCGGTTTGCCGATAAATTTCAGGCAGTCAAGCTGGAAAAAGGCATCGTTGATTTTAGCGATCTTGAACATTTTACGCTCGCTATTTTGACGGGAGAGAACGGAGGGCCTTCTGAAGCGGCCTATGCTTATCAACAGCAGTTTAAAGAAATTTTCCTCGATGAATATCAGGATTTTAATATCGTCCAAGAGTCAATTGTCCAGCTGCTCAAAACAGGCGGAGAAGAAAACGGCAACGTCTTCATGGTAGGAGATGTCAAGCAGAGCATTTACCGCTTCCGTCAGGCGGAGCCGAATTTATTTTTAAGCAAATATCGTCGGTTTTCAACTGACGGGAAAGACAGCGGACTGCGCATCGATTTAGCACAAAATTTTCGCAGCCGTGCAGAAGTGCTGTCAGGAACGAATTTTTTATTTAAGCAGATCATGGATGTGAAAATCGGTGAAATTGAGTATGATCGTCAGGCTGAATTGGTGAAAGGAGCCGCTTATCCGGAGGAAAGGCCATTTCCAGTGGAAGTAACCATTATTGATCAAGAGGCGAAGGGGCATTCAGAAGATCCGGAGATGAAAGATGCAGCGCAGTCTGAGTTGGAAGCAAGATGGATAGCAGGGAAGATTAAGGAACTCATTGAATCAAGGCATCCTGTCTACGATCCGAAAACAGAAAGTGAGCGGCCGATAGAATATCGTGACATTGTTATTCTGCTACGCTCTATGACGTGGGCCGGGGCTATTAAGGAGGAATTTAAGCGCGCAGGCATTCCCCTTCATGCCAAAGTTTCAGGTGGTTATTTTCAAACTATGGAAATTACTGTTATGATCTCTTTGCTGAAGGTAATTGATAACCCTTACCAGGATATTCCTCTCGCCTCCGTCTTGCGCTCTCCGGTTGTAGGCTGTACGGAGAATGATCTAGCAGTGATCCGGCTTGCGTCCAAATCTGGTTCTTATTACGAAGCGGTAAAATCATTTGTCTCCAGTCAGCCTGAACCGCATGATGGAGAATTGCATGAGAAGGTAAGTAAATTCCTTGAGAAGCTGTCAGGCTGGCGCTCGCTTGGTCGTCATGGCGCTTTGTCTGCCCTTGTATGGCAGCTGTATCATGATACTCACTTTTACGACTTTGTCGGCGGTATGCCGGGAGGGAAGCAAAGACAGGCCAATTTACATGCTTTATATGACCGTGTGCGCCAATATGAAGACACTTCCTTCCGTGGGTTATTTCGTTTTCTGCGCTTCGTAGAACGAATGCAGGAACGAGGAGAAGATTTAGGGGAACCGGGTGCTTTAAGTGAACAGGAAGATGTTGTCCGCCTGATGACGATCCATGCATCCAAAGGATTGGAATTCCCGGTTGTTTTCGTTGCCGGCCTGAACAGGCCATTTAACACGATGGACTTATCTAAAAGCTATTTGCTAGATAAAGAGCTCGGCATCGGTACAAAATATGTGCATGCAGAAAAGCGGATCAGCTATCCTTCGTTGCCGCAGCTTGCCTTAAAGCGAAAAAAACGATTTGAATTGCTTGCTGAAGAAATGCGGGTATTGTATGTTGCGTTAACGAGAGCGAAAGAAAAGCTCTTCCTGCTTGGTTCTGTAAAGAGTGCTTCCAAAGAGATGGATAAATGGGAAAGGGCAGCAAAGAACCCAGAATGGATTTTAAGCAATGCATCAAGAGTTTCAGCTAAATCTTACTTAGATTGGATCGGCCCATCGCTCGTCCGCCATCTTGATTATACTGGAACAGCGCAAAGCCGCTCGGTAATATTTGATAATGATTCATCTAAATGGACCGTTCAAACAGTTGGCGCTGAGACACTTCAGCCGATGGGATTTGAAGAGGCAGAAGAGAGCGGGGGCTTGCTTGAAAAGGTTCAAAACTACAAGCATGTGCCTATTTCATCATTGTTTAAGGATGAAATAGAAGCGCGGATGAATTGGGCATATAAGTATGAGCCAGCCACCCATTTGCGCTCAAAGCAGTCTGTCTCTGATTTAAAACGCATGAATGAAATTTTTAATGAGGGAGCAAGCAACGATCTTGCCCGCCATTATCAACGGCCGATTTTCCGGCGGCCGGCATTTATGCAGAAAAAGACGATTACGGCAGCCGAAGCGGGAACGGCGCTTCATACGGTCATGCAGCATGTCTCTCTTGGTAAAGAGCCAGAGCTTGCAGAAGTTGAACAGCTGTTGAAAACACTCATTTCCCGGGAATTACTGACAGATGAACAAGCCGCAGCTGTCGATCCAGAAAAGATTGTTTTCTTTTTTCAAACTGACATTGGACAAAAATTGTTACAGGCCGAAGAAGTCTATAGAGAGACACCGTTCAATATGGGAATAGGAGCCAATGAGATCTATTCTGACTGGAATGGCTCTGACGAAGCCGTTTTGGTTCAAGGTGTAATTGACTGCTTATTTGAAAAAGACGGGGAATTGTATCTGCTCGATTATAAAACAGATCAAATCGCCGGACGCTTTTCGGGAGGATTTGAACAAGCCCGTGCGGTTCTGGAGAAACGCTACCGTGTGCAAATTCAGTTATATGCTCAGGCTATTGAACAAATCTGGAAGCGAAAAGTAGATCATAAGCTGCTCTTCTTCTTCGATGGAGGCCACTTGTTGTCAATAGATTGATAGGTTGATTGAAGCTGTCCTAAAGCTAATAGGCTTGGGGCAGCTTTTTTATGAGGGAGAGTTAAAGAGAAACTATCTTCTCCTGTTTGTTTCATTTTAATGATATGATGAAAACGATAATGGAAAGAGGAAAGGGGAAAGGCGAGTGTGCAGTTAACTCCATTGAAACACGAAGAGCGGATCACCACATTAGACAGTTTGCGTGGTTTGGCACTCTTGGGGATTTTTTTAGTTAATATGATTTCTTTTCATTCACCTTATTTTTACTATGATCCTTTCGAATGGTGGAAGGAACCGGAAAACTTTTGGCATTACCGTTGGATTGATATTTTTGTGCAGGCAAGTTTTTATCCGCTGTTTGCAATGATGTTTGGTTTCGGGACGGCTATGCAAAGGGAGAATGCCGTGGAAAGAGGCCAGTCATTTGTGCCGGCAGGTATCCGTCGTTTTTCTTTTCTATTAGTCATTGGAATGATCCATGCTTTTCTAATTTGGCCAGGTGACATATTAATAAATTACGCTGTTTTTGGACTTTTTCTGTTGCTGTTTTTACGGCTTTCTGGAAAAATATTAATTATCATAGGTAGCATATTGCTTTTACTACCGAACGTATTTCTTAGCATATTGCTCGTTCTTGCGTCAGTAGTGGACCCAACGAGTGCTGTGCACTGGACAGATATAGCAAGCATTGAGAATTCGATTGCTGCTTACGGCAGCGGCACCTTTGCTGAAATCACGCAACAGAGGGCGGCAGACTGGCTTATGGGAAATGAACCAGCTACTTTTTGGGTACAGCTGATCACCATCTTCCCACATTTTCTGATCGGGGCAGGCGCTCAAAAACTAAGGGTCTTTACAAAAGGACAGGCACGTCCTAAAGTTGCTTTTACTGCTTTTATTACTTTTTTTGTAGCAGGAATTACTTTAAAAGCGCTGCCTTATATGATTGATTCTAATCTTGCTTATGTGTATATTCAGGATTCGATTGGAGGACCGCTTCTCGCTGTCAGTTATGCAGCACTTGTAATAGGAATCAGTTCCATGGATAAGGCAAGTAGGCTTTTGAAGCCATTGGCGGCGGCCGGTAGAATGTCATTAACTAATTATTTGCTGCAATCGGTAATCGGCACGCTGATTTTCTATCATTACGGGATGGGCCTATATGGACAAATACAGCTTTCAACGGGTGTTTGGATAGCGATTGCTATCTTTGCCGGTCAAGTAATCTTTTCTGAGTTTTGGCTGTCCAAGTTTAAGAGGGGCCCGATGGAAACCTTGTGGAGGAAATTTACTTATGGGTCCCAAAGAGAAGAAAAAAAGATGATCACTAAAGGGGGATAAAGTGATGAAATTGGTCAGTTATCGTGTTAATCAAAGGGAAACATATGGTGTTTATGTGGAGAAAGAACAGACAATTTGGAATTTGCAGGCGTTAGAAGAAAGTGCAACGGGGGAGAGAACGCTTCCTGATACACTGCTTGAAGCGATTGCCTCAGCAGCGGAGCTTACAGAACGAGTAAGGCAGTGGATGGAAGCGGCCGGAGAAGGAGAAGAGAAAGCGGCAGCTGTTTCTGTAAAAGAGGTGGAATGGCTCGCTCCAATCCCGCGCCCATCAAAGAACATTATGTGTATTGGTAAAAATTATCGTGATCATGCCATTGAAATGGGTGGCGAAGAAAGTGTTCCAACAGAACTCATGGTATTTACGAAAGCACCAACTGCTGTGATTGCAGCCAATGAGTCAATTCCGGCTTATGAGGAATTGTCCAATGCGCTTGACTATGAAGGAGAGCTTGGAGTGATCATTGGCAAAAAAGGCAAGAGCATTGCAAAAGAGGATGCACTTGACTATATTTTTGGCTATACGATTATTAATGATGTGACAGCGCGTGATCTCCAAAAGCGGCACAAGCAATTTTTCCTCGGAAAAAGCTTAGATGGTACTTGTCCAATGGGACCGTGGATTGTGACGAAAGACGAAGTTGAAGATCCACACAACTTGGATATAGAAACGAAAGTGAACGGAGAAGTTCGTCAGCAATCGAACACGAAGCACTTTATCTTCCCGATTGATGACATTATTTCCACGCTATCAAAAGGCATGACCCTCGAGCCCGGAGATGTGATTGCTACAGGTACACCGGCAGGAGTAGGACAGGGGATGAATCCTCCAGGTCTTTTGAAGTCAGGGGATACGATTGAAATTAATATTGAACAAATTGGTACATTATCAAACAAAGTCCAATAATCTTAGCACAATATTTCCTTCTCTTCTGCCAAAATGATACTATTAGAAAAGAAAAGCAGAAAGGAGGGGGCTGACATGGAAAGCTTATTTTTTAACAGTACCCATTTACATATTACAACTTGGGTGATCGCGATTATTTTATTTTTTATCGCTGTTAGCAGATATTCCACGGGTGCTCATATGGCATTAAGATTGTTTTATGTATTGGTATTAATAACTGGTTTTCTGCTCTTTATTAGACACCATGGCATTAATGACATGCTCTATGGCATGAAAATGCTCGCTGGTATCCTGACAATCGGACTAATGGAAATGGTGCTTGTCCGCAAGAAAAAAGGAAAAGACACGAGCAAGGTATTGATCGGTGCAATTGTTTTGCTGATTATTACTCTTTACTTAGGGTTTAAATTGCCGATGGGCTTGAATTTCTTTGCCTAATATCAAGAAAGCTGTACCTGTTATTTCAGCAGGTACAGCCTTTTTTTGTTCAAGATATTGCAGGCTGAGCAGAGCTGCTCATAAAAAAGTATTTCTTTTATCGTTCCAGGAATGCCTGCTCATACGGCTGTTATTTTTATCTAAATACAAGAGTCTATTTACTATAATGGAATTAATTGTATAATAGAGTTGGAATGAAAAAACACGATCCGGTTGGTAGTCCGGATGCAGCAGTCCTTGCTGTAAGTAACCTTCCCCTCCTCGGGATGTCCGTCGTTCTAATTACTTTTAGAGGAGGGACCTATTATGAAACTAACCATTTCTTATAATGGTCAATTTTATGTAGGGATCATTGAAGTGGTATCTCAAAACACCCTTAAAGCTTATCGTTATATCTTTGGCGCAGAACCGAAAGAGCAAGAAATAATGGATTTTGTTAACAAGGATTTGCTAAGGTTCATTGAGAGGCACGATCAAAAGGGAATAACCATTCAACAGGATGCGCCAAGAAAAGTAAATCCGAAAAGGCTTCAGAGAATGGTCGCAAAAGAAATGAAACAGTCGGGGATTTCTACGAAAGCCCAGGAAGCCATTAAAGAAGAATATGCCCAGCGCAAGAAAGAAAAATCGGGTAAAATAAAACAAATTAAAGATGAGCTCAAGCAGTTTAAAAGAGACCTGAAAATCCAAAAGGCTAAAAATAAACACAAGGGGAAATAAGGTACACTTTAAATAACTGGCTGTTGAACAGCCAGTTATTTTTTCTTATATGCTTTAATTAAACGGGTGTAATAGAAGAGCACAGGTCTGGTATTAGAAGATAGACTCTATGGGGGAAGACTGCCTCTTAAATTGAATAACAGATAAAACCTTTTTAGGAACTGTCTGTTTTCTCGCTGATTTATTGTAGATTTGTTGAACTTTCTTTTTTGCGTTTGACGGCTGTCCCGGAAAAGCGTAATCTTAAAAGCGGTACGATCATTTATCGGAGGGGGAAGCGGAAGTGAAAAAGAAATTATTTTCGCTCGTCTTATTGCCGTTTCTTCTTTTATACGCCTTTCCTGTTAGCGCTGTAGAAAAAGAAGAACGAACGTGGCAAGATGAAACAATGTATTATATAATGACCGATCGCTTTCATAACGGTGATAGCAAAAATGATAAAGAGATTAATAATCATGATCTGCGTGCTTATCAAGGTGGAGATTTCGCCGGTGCAGCTGATAAGCTAGATTATCTGAAGGATATGGGCTTTACTTCTATTATTCTTAGCCCGGTCTTTGAGAATGCCAAGGGTGGATATCATGGTTACTGGATTACCGATTTTTATAAACCGAATCAGCAGTTTGGTTCCATAAAGGAATTGAATCATCTCATTAAAGAAGCCCACGACCGTGACATGAAAGTTATTGTCGATTTCCCTGTTACGAAAGTGAGTCCATCTCATCCGTGGACGAAGGAATCAGCCAAGGCGGATTGGTTTGTAACGAAAAGCGGTAAGACAGAGGAAGAATGGCTTGGACAAATGGCTGTATTAAATCTTGAAAATAAGGCAGTCAAGCAAGAGCTGGTCAAAGCCGGTAAATGGTGGATGAAGGAAGCAAAGGTAGACGGTTACTACATAAGTGATTCTGCTGATGCGCCTCTTTCTTTCTTGTCCGATTTTTCTGCCGAATTGAAGCAGCAAAAGAAAAACTTCTTTTTACTTGGCGGAAACAACGAAAAGACAGATATCAAACGTTTTGAACAATCAGGGCTCGATAGTGTAATGAATACGAATCTTGCTGCCCAGCTTCAAGAGCAATTTAAAAACATCAAGCAGCCGTCTGACAAAAGTGCGGCACTTGTCAAGGAGGCAGCGGGGGAGAAAGCCTTACTATCGGCGAACTATTTAGATTCCAACAAGACGGCGCGCTTTACAAAGAAGACAGTAGAGGAAAATATGTTTCCAGGTACACGTTGGATGCTGGCTTTAACCTATTTGTATACGATGCCAGGAGTACCGGTTGTCTATTACGGGTCGGAAGTAGCGCTTAACGGTGAAGAAGGACCAACAAGCCATCGCCTGCTTGGTTTTAAAGAAGATCAGGAGCTCGTTGATTACATAAAAAAAATCGGCGGATTGCGCCAGGAACTTCCAGCATTAACCCGCGGCTCTTATGAACCGATTTATGACAAGAATGGAATGACAGTGTTTAAGCGTCAATACAAAGATGAAACGTTAATCGTCGCTATCAATAATTCAAATAAAACTCAAAAGGTTACCATTCCTGCTGAGGAACTCGACCGCAACAAAGAATTGCGAGGGTTGCTTGAAGGGGGACTGGCCCGTCCAGAAGAAGAGAAGTTTTCGCTTATCCTTGATAGAGAGAAAGCGGAAGTTTATGCACTTACTGAAAAAGCCGGAGTGAATAAATTATTTATCACAGCTCTTGCTGCAGTTTATGTTATTTTTATGGTCTTTCTCTATCTTGTATGGAAACGGGGAAGAGCATCCCGGAAACAGGATTAAGGCAATTCTTAGTAAAGAAGGACTGCCAAAAAGCTGATCATTCCTGGCTTTTTGTGCAGTCCTTTTTTGTATTATCCGTTTACAATAGTACCACCATTTACGTGGATCATTTGTCCGGAAATATAACTTGAATCATTGCTTGCTAAAAAGACATAAGCAGGTGCCAGTTCAACCGGCTGACCAGCACGGCCGAACGGTGTATCAGCACCGAACTTTTCTACTTTTTCAGCTGAAAAGGTAGAAGGAATCAATGGTGTCCAAATAGGACCAGGGGCTACGCCATTTACGCGGATGCCGTCTTTAGCAAGAGAGCCGGCAAGAGAACGAGTAAATGAGACAATGGCTCCTTTGGTCGCCGAATAATCAATTAATGACGGATTTCCTTTGTATGCTGTAATAGAAGCTGTATTAATAATACTAGCTCCTTTTTTTAAATGAGGAAGAGCAGCTTTTGTCATATAAAAATAGCCGAAAATGTTCGTGCGGAATGTTCTTTCCAGCTGCTCTGCTGTAATATCAAGCAAGCTTTCCTGTGGATGCTGCTCACCGGCATTGTTGACGAGAATATCGAGCTTGCCAAAGGCATCTAACGTTTTTTGGACGGCTTCTTTACAAAAATCCTCAGAGCCGATATCCCCTGAAATAAGCAAACACTGCTGGCCTTCTTCTTCAACCAGTTTCTTCGTTTTTTCTGCATCTTCGTGATTCTCTAAATAAACGATAGCAACGTCTGCACCTTCTCGGGCAAAATAAACAGCTGCTGCCCGGCCAATCCCGCTATCAGCTCCGGTCAGCAACGCCTTTTTGCCTTCAAGTTTTCCACTGCCTTTATAGCTGCTGTCTATATGATCAGGTTTCGGATGCATTAACTCTGTTTTTCCCGAATGAACGTCCTGATGCTGTTTCGGAAAGGTTTTCTTTTGTTCTTGTTGACTCATCCAATCACTCCTTGTACAAATTCTATATCCAATGTATCTTTACCCAGAGTGTGGAGGTTTAATCATAAAAAAACCGGTTGGGTATCCCCAACCGATCAAAATGAACATTAACGGAAATTCACGAATTGTACGTCTACAGCCAAATCTGCTTCACGGACCATAGCCATGATTTTTTGTAGGTCGTCTTTGTTTTTTCCGGTGACACGCAACTGGTCTCCTTGAATTTGTGATTTTACTTTTAACCCGCTGTCTTTAATCAAGGAATTAATTTTCTTTGCTGTCTCTTTATCAATTCCCTGTACGAGTTTGGCACGCTGGCGAACAGTGCCGCCTGATGCACCTTCTATTTTTCCGTAATCAAGGTTTTTTACAGGTACAGACCGCTTAATCAATTTGCTGAGCAAAACATCTTTCAATTGATCAAGCTTGAACTCGTCATCTGAAGTGAGAACAATTTCTTCATTATCGAGGGAAAGATCACTTTTGCTCCCTTTAAAATCATAACGGGTTTGGATTTCTTTCAATGCTTGAGTGATCGCATTTGACACCTCTGAAAAGTCTACCTTTGAAACAATATCAAATGAATTTTCTTTAGACATATCTTTTCCGCCTTTCTATTGTTATCTTTATGAGGATGGTGTTTTATTTAAGAAAAACAAGGCAATTGTTCCGGGTCCTGCATGGGAAGCGATTGCTGAACCAATAATATGGGTAAAAATCTCTTGACAGTGAAAACGCTCGTTAATCATTGATTTAAGCAGTTCTGCTGCCTCGGGGTCATCACCATGGCTAATAGCAATCCGTTGTTTGTTAAGATCTTCGCCGCGCTGTTCCATAATATTGAGCATGCGATTAAACGCCTTTTTGCGGCCGCGGATTTTTTCGATAGGTACAAGCTTGCCTTCTTCTACATGTAGAATCGGCTTAATATTTAATAGCCCGCCAATCCAAGCAGCTCCGTTGGAGAGCCTTCCGCCTTTGGCAAGGTGACCAAGATCCTCAACGGTGAAAATATGCTCCATGTGCTGGCAATGGAATTCAATATCCGATATGATTTTTTCTTTCGGCCACCCTTTTTGCAGACAATCGGCTGCCTGCATGATGATTAATCCATAGCCTAAGGAAGCCGCCTTTGTATCAATGATGGTTAAGTCAAGGTCAGCATATTTTTCTTTTACTTGATCGCGAACCATCACAGCAGTTTGATATGTACCGGAGAGGGCAGAAGAGAAGGCAGGATAAATACCGGGCTCTCCACTTTCGGCAAGTTCCGTAAATAATTTTTCAAGCAAAAGTGGGGAGATTTGGGACGTTTTTGGCATTTCACCTTGGCGAATAGCCTGGTATACTTCTTTGGGATCGATGCCTTTTATATCTTCATAATCTTCACCGTACAAATGAACATGAAGCGGAATGAGTGTGACCTGATGTTTTTCGAAAAAATGGAGCGGCAGATCACAGCCTGAATCAGCGAATAGCTTCATTTGTTGAATACCCCCTTTATCTGTAATAATTGTAAAGGCTTCATCGAAAAATAACAATTAAATTTAATCTGAACTGCCTGGCAGTAGAACAAGGAGGAGAGAAATTGGTAAAAGAATCAGTTTGGAGTTTATCAAAGAAAGTCATTATCGTCATTATTGGGGCGTTTTTAAACGCGCTTTCCATGAATCTTTTCTTAATCCCAGCTAATGTGTATGCAAGTGGATTTCAAGGCGTGGCTCAGCTGCTGTCAAACATTTTTACTTCTTTCACACCGATTAATGTATCTGTAGGATTTTTACTCATCTTATTAAACATCCCGGTAGCGATTCTTGGCTGGATGAAAGTAGGAAAGACGTTTACCATTTTTAGTTTTTTGTCCGTTGTTGTTTCTACCATTTTCCTTGAACTCATCCCTGTAAAAGCTGTGTCACAAGACATTATTTTAAATGCAGTTTTCGGTGGAGTCATTGGAGCAACCGGTGTTGGCTTAACGCTAAAGTGGGGGGCATCAACTGGCGGTCTCGATATCGTTGCCATGATTCTTTCAAGGATGAAGGACCGGCCAATCGGAAACTATTTTCTCGTCATGAATGGGATTATTATCTTGCTCGCAGGTTTAATCTTTGGCTGGGAAAAAGCCCTCTATACATTGGTAGCGTTATACGTTTCCACACGTGTAGTCGATGCGATCCATACCCGTCACGCTAAATTAACTGCTATGATTATTACTGATAAATCCGAAGAGGTCAAGAAGGCGATCCATGCCAAACTTGTGCGGGGGATCACCGCCCTGCCGGCAAAGGGAGCTTTTTCAGGCAAGGAACGTGAAATGCTGATGATTGTTATTACGAGATACGAGCTTTACGATTTGGAACGAATCATAAAAGAAGTAGATCCGAATGCTTTTACCAATATTGTAGAAACAGCAGGAATTTTTGGTTTCTTCAGAAAGGATTAAAAAAGAGCCGGCTTGTACGCAAGCATAGCGTGCAACCCGGCTTTCTTTAAATCGCAGATTTTTTATCTATGGCGAGATTTAATTTGGACTCTAAGAAGGCAGCCACCCCATCTTCTTCGTTCGTTAATGTGACCTCATTGGCGATATTTTTTAGTTCATTAATAGCATTGCCCATGGCCACTCCAGTTCCGGCATATTCAATCATTTCCAAATCGTTGTCCTCATCGCCAAAAGCAATAATCCGCTCCCTAGGGATGTTCAAATCAGCTGCGGCCCGTTGAATGCCGACTGCTTTATTTAGTCCTAATTTAACAAGCTCAATCACATGCCACGGGGCAGTCCAGCGTCTATGGTGAATGACTTCTGCATGAACCTCGCTTAGGTGATCACGAATGAGCGGAGCTGTTTTTTCAGTGGCGTGGATCAGCATGCAGGTAGGGTCATCATTAAGCATCCGACGCAAATCGCCGCTAGTAATAGCCGGATCCCCTAAATTAAACAGATTAATCAGCCGTTCATCATGATAGTGAAAGTACAAATCATCCTGCACTTCCGCAATAATATTATGGAAATCAAAGTTATGGCAGGCTTCCACAATTTCAGAAGCTGTTTTCAAGTCCATTGGTTCATGGTAGATTCCCCAGCTATTATTTCTAGGATGATGGACGAAAGCCCCATTAAAATTCACGATGGGTGTTACAAGACCTAGCTCATTGTAATAAAGTCCGCTGGAGCGATAAGGACGACCAGTAGCAATCATTACTTCATGTCCTTGCTCCATTGCTTTTTTTAGCACTTCTTTTGTACGGGAGGAGATTTGTTTATCATCCGTAAGCAGTGTTCCATCTAAATCGACGACAATTAAATGTTTTTCAGCCATTGACCCGCAGACACTCCCTTTCATGGTTTCTCTTTCTTAAGTGTACGCTTAATTTAATACTTATGTCCAATGAAGCATAGATATTTACATGAAATTTACCTGTTTGTTGGAAAATAAGCATGGAAGGTGCTAATTTGTCCACTGCTTTGTTATGATAGGGATAAGCCAAAGCTTGAAGGAGGAAAAAAGCATGGATCAGGATTTAAAGGAAAATATTTTAGGGGCGCTAGAGCAAGTCGTTGACCCGGAGCTTGGTATTGACATCGTTAACCTTGGGTTGGTATATGATGTTGATATGGATGAGGCAGGAAAAACAAAAGTAACGATGACATTAACATCAATGGGCTGTCCGCTTGCTGGCATTATCGTTGACCAAGTGAAAGCTGCACTCGCAGATATTCCCGAGGTAAAAGAAGTAGAAGTTGATATCGTTTGGAATCCACCGTGGTCACGGGATATGATGTCACGCTATGCTAAAATTGCTCTTGGTATTCAATAATAAAGTAATAAAGAAAAAGCACTCGCTTGATCAAGCGGGTGCTTTTTCTATTTTCCTATTAAGAAACCTGAGATTAGGTGTTAGAAGGCGAGCTGTGTTCGGATTAGAATCAATGTTTTGAATTAGAGAAACAGCAGTACGAGTGGGCCAACGATAAAGCAGTAGATGGCAAAGTATTTCAAGTTTCCTTGCGCCATAATGTTCATAAACCATTTTAATGAGAAATAAGACATGACAAACGAGCCAATAAAAGCCACTGTGTAGGGAATAGCCAACTGATGCAAGTTAGGGTCTTGCAGAATATCTGAAAAGCTTAAAATCATGCCGCCGACACTGACAGGAATAAACAGAAGGAAAGAGAAACGAAGAGCTGTTTCCTGCTTCATGCCAAGTCCCATAGCAGCAACAATGGTTGCTCCAGAACGGCTGATTCCAGGGATAAGAGCCACTGCCTGGGCACAGCCGATAATCACGGCATCTCTTACTCTCATATCGCCGTCATTTTTGCGTCCTCTTAAGTTACGAATCGTCCAGAGAGCGATTCCTGTGATGATAAGCGTAATAGCTACCGTACGTACGGACGACAACTTGTCTTCAATAAAATCGCCGAATACAATACCGATTATACCGGCGGGAATAGTGGCGATAAGCAAGTATACGATAAACATAAACTCGGAGCGATCCTCCGGATTACGGTCTTTTATGTAATGAAATCCGTTAGCAGCGAGCCGTATAATGTCTGAGCGATAGACAGCCAACACAGCAAGCAGTGACGCCGAGTTAACGAGCAGTTCAAAAGACAGCCCTTTAATTTCGATGCCAAAAAAGTGCTTGGCCAATTGAAGATGCCCGCTTGAAGAGATCGGAATCGGTTCAGTAAAGCCTTGAAACAAACCCAAAAACAAATATTTTAGTAGCAAATAAGTGTTTTCCAATACAGCCTCCTCCATTTAATTCTTTTCACTTTTATAATGTAGCATGGTTGGGAAAGAAAGTATAAAGATATTCTTTATATATGATTCGTTTGTGGACAATATTTCCTTTACTGGCTTTATGCTTTACTTTTTACATTGTAAAGCCATATAATTTAGAAAAGGTCAAAAAAGGTCAAGAGAGGTGGAAAGCGATTTGGACATTGAAAGAATGACATTGTCAGTACAAGAAGCACTAGCTCAGGCTCAAAAGGCAGCTGAGAAAAATAAGCATACGGAAATCGATCTTGCCCATTTTCTACTGGCGCTTATTGATCGGCCGGACAGCTTGATGTCCCGGATTATTGAACGGTCGGGTAGTGATGATGCAAGATGGCGGGCATTTCTCCAGGAGGAGCTTTCAAAGCAGCCATCGATTGCTGGCACTGATGTGAAGTATGGGGCCTACCTTTCGACCGTCCTTCAGTCTGTTTTAAATGAAGCAGAACGGCTGAAGGAAAAGTGGGAAGATGAGTACCTTTCTGTTGAACATATTGTTTCTGTTCTTGCCGATGCAGCTGATTATGCGACAAAAAGTTTTCTACAAAAAGAACAGCTGACAAAAGGGAAGATCAATAAGGCCATTAAAGAGATAAGGGGGAATCAAAAAGTGACATCACAGCAGCCAGAAGCAGGCTATGAAGCGTTAAAGAAATATGGACGTGATTTAGTGGAGGAAGTCCGCTCAGGAAAGATGGACCCAGTGATTGGACGTGACAACGAAATTCGTCACGTTATCCGGATCCTTTCCCGAAAAACAAAGAACAACCCAGTGCTGATTGGTGAACCGGGAGTGGGAAAGACCGCTATTGTTGAAGGATTGGCACAAAGAATTGTTCGCAAGGACGTACCGGAAGGACTAAAAGATAAAACGATTTTTGCTCTTGATATGAGTGCCCTTATCGCGGGAGCAAAATTTCGCGGAGAATTTGAAGAAAGACTAAAGGCAGTTTTAAATGAAGTAAAGAAGAGTGAAGGACGGATTCTGCTGTTTATTGATGAACTGCATACGATTGTTGGAGCTGGAAAAACTGAGGGGGCTATGGATGCCGGTAATATGTTAAAGCCGATGCTTGCACGTGGAGAGCTGCATTGTATTGGGGCGACAACGCTTGAAGAGCATAGGAAGTATATTGAGAAAGATCCGGCATTAGAGCGTCGGTTTCAACAAGTACTTGTTCAGGAGCCGACACCGGAAGACACGATTTCAATTTTAAGGGGCTTAAAGGAACGGTTTGAAATCCATCATGGAGTAAAGATTCATGACCGGGCGCTCGTTGCTGCTGCTGTCCTATCTAACAGGTATATTACCGATCGTTTTTTACCTGACAAAGCGATTGATTTAGTTGACGAGGCCTGTGCTACGATCCGTACAGAAATTGACTCGATGCCGAGTGAACTGGATGAAGTGACTCGCCGTGTTATGCAGTTGGAGATTGAAGAAGCAGCATTACAAAAAGAGACGGATGTATCAAGCAAAGAAAGGCTTGAGCAACTGCAGGAAGAGCTCGCTAATTTAAAGGAAAAAGCGAATGAAATGAGGGCGCGCTGGGAGTCAGAAAAGGAAGCCATTGGCCGAGTACAGGAAAAGCGGGAGCAGCTTGAAAAGTTGAGAAGAGAGCTGGAGGATGCGGAAAGCCGCTATGATTTGAACAAAGCTGCAGAGCTGCGCCACGGTAAAATTCCAGCTGTTGAGAAAGAGCTTGTCCATTTGGAAGAGGAAATGGAAAGAGCCAATCAAAATGATAACCGTTTGTTGCGTGAAGAAGTGACCGAAGAAGAGATTGCTGATATTGTCGCCCGCTGGACGGGTATTCCTGTAACAAAGCTTGTGGAAGGAGAACGGGAAAAACTGTTGCGCTTAGAGAGTATTATGCACGAGCGGGTTGTTGGGCAAGACGAGGCGGTTCAGTTAGTGAGCGACGCCGTACTCCGTGCACGTGCAGGAATTAAAGATCCGAATCGGCCCATTGGTTCATTTATTTTCTTAGGGCCAACTGGTGTTGGTAAAACAGAGCTGGCCAAAACGCTCGCTAATACATTGTTTGATAGTGAAGAGCAAATGATTCGTATCGATATGTCGGAATATATGGAAAAACACGCGGTCTCCCGCTTGATCGGTGCACCTCCCGGATATGTCGGTTTTGAAGAAGGAGGACAGCTGACAGAAGCATTGCGCAGAAAGCCGTATTCCGTTGTACTGCTTGATGAAATTGAAAAAGCGCATCCAGAAGTGTTTAATATCTTACTGCAAATGCTTGATGACGGACGAATAACTGATTCGCAGGGCCGAACTGTCGATTGTAAAAATACAGTGGTTATCATGACATCTAACATCGGCTCTGACTATTTGCTTGATCGCAAAGAAAATGAAGACGAAATCCTGGAAGAAACGAAAGAGAAAGTCATGCGGCAGCTGCGGAACCATTTCCGTCCTGAGTTTTTAAATCGCGTAGATGACATTGTTCTCTTTAAACCGTTAAGCTTGGAAAATATTAAAGGCATCGCCGAGCGGATGGTTAATGATTTAAAGAAGCGGCTTGAAGATCAGCAAATCAATCTGAAGCTTACAGAAGAAGCGAAAGAATTTATCGCGAAAGAGGGGTTTGATCCGGTATATGGGGCGCGGCCATTGAAACGTTTTATCCAGCACCAAATTGAAACGAAGCTTGCCCGGGCGATTATTTCCGGATTGATCCTTCCTCACAGTGAAGCGATTGTTGATGTGGAGAACGGAGAGCTAATTATCAGGTAAACGGAAAGCAGCTATTTTATAACAGCAACAAACCTCCGCGCTTCAAAAGACAAGCATTTTTAGTCAGCCTGGTGCTATAGGCGAAGCTCGGCTATAAAAACAAAAACGGCTGCTTGGGGCAGCCGTTTTTGTAATTTAATGCTGTTCAGCATGATCGTCTGTAATTAATGTAGAAAGAACAAACAGGATAATAGTTGCGATAATAGAGAGCATCAAGCCTGTCATGAAGCTGAATTCAGCGCCGTTCATTGAGCTGACAACGTATGTTAACATCTCTGTCAATAAGAAAGTCCAGAAGAAAGTCATAATGAATTGCATGAAATATCCCTCCTTCAAAAGAAGATATGTATATAAGCCAACATTAATCATAGCACAGTAGAGATACAGTTTGAAATGAATTTTTGTCAGTATTTTTAACATTTTTATTTATCTTATTCGAAAAAACTTTTTCTTCTTAATAAATACAGTTAAGATAAAGGAAGGTGGGTGTTGGTATATAAAAGGAGAAAGAAAATGTTCAACAAAAGATTACTAGCTATACTAGGGATTTGTTTCATGATGGTTCTTGCAGGCTGTTCAGGAAAACAAGAATCGAAAAAGCTGGAGAAAGTCGGTCTGCTCGTTCCTGATACAATTAACGATCAAGTATGGGGAACAAATGGATATAAAGGCATGTTAAAAATTCAGAATGCCTATGGAACGGATATTTTCTACAAGGAAAATATTAATTCCCAAGCATTAGTAGAACGAGCTGTAGAGGAGTTTTCACATAAAGGTGTAGATATTGTATTTGGTCACGGCAATGAATACGCCGATTATTTCAATAAGCTAGCCCCAGATTATCCTGATATACATTTTGTCAGCTTTAATGGCAATGCAGATGAAAAAAATACGACAAGCTTAAAATTTGAAGCACATGCAATGGGATTCTTTGGGGGGATGACAGCAGCCCATTATTCAAAAACAGGAACGATCGGGATCGTAGCAACACACAAATGGCAGCCGGAAGTCAAAGGATTTGTAGAAGGAGCGAAATTCGAACGCAACGATATTCGCGTGGCAACAGAATATGTAGAGAACTGGGATGACAGAGAGAAGGCGCTGCAACTGCTTGACAAAATAATTGCTGAGGACGCCGATGTTGTCTATCCAGCTGGGGATGGCTATAATGTACCTGTTATCGACAAATTAAAGGCAAATGGCTTGCATGCTATCGGTTATGTATCCGATCAGTCGGATCTTGGCAAAGACACGGTTTTGACAAGTACAGTACAACACGTGGACCAGCTGTATGTACTCGTTGCCGACCAATTTGTGAAAGGAAAATTGAAATCTGGTAATCTTCATTTTGACTTTGCAGATGGAGTTATTTCTTTAAGCCCTTTCAGTCCGGAAGTGGACAAAGTCTTCCAAAAGAAAATAAATGCGGATATTAACCGATATATCAAAACAGGCAAATTGCCAAATAAATAATCGGAGGAATAAAGATGAACGAGAATAAAAATATGGAATTTATGCAAATTGCTATGAAGTACTTACCGGAGGCACAAGAAAAATTAAAAGAATCAGGAATAGATTTCTCTATGGATTTAATAGAACCATTCATGGGGATGTTTCTTAACGTCATGAATGAAGCATACGAGTTAGGTAAAAAAGAAGCACAGCAAGAGAATAATTAATCAAAAAGAGACGGCCCCGCGATTCATCGATGATCGTGGGGCCGTCTCTTTTCTGTTGACTTGTTAAAGGTGGATGCTTTTTCATCTGTTGGTTGTAGCGGAGCTCAACAATCAAGTACAACAGTGACTTCTATGATGTAAGAATAAGCAACATGCGACAAGATTCATCTATTGCAAAATGAGCCCTTTTTAAGTAAAATTAGTACCAAGTCTTAATATTTGATTATATGCTAATAGAGCAGTTGAAAGAAGGGGTCCTGATGAACGCAGGAATTATTGGAATGGGCCAATTTGTGCCTGAAAAAGAATTAACAAACTTTGACTTGGAAAAGATGATGGATACATCAGATGAGTGGATAAGAACAAGAACAGGAATCGAATCACGAAGAATTGCAGGGGACGAGACGGATACATCTGACATGGCCGTAAAAGCGGCGCAACAAGCCGTTGAAAATGCAGGGATTTCTCCTGAAGAGATCGATTTAATTATCGTGGCAACCGTCACTCCTGACTATCGCTTTCCTTCTGTAGCTACAATGATACAGCACCAAATCGGAGCTACAAAAGCTGCGGCTATGGACCTTAGTGCTGCATGTGCCGGCTTTATGTATGGAATTGTAACAGCAAAGCAGTTCATCGAAGCGAGTGATTACAAGCATGTTCTCGTTGTAGGTGTAGAAAAATTGACAAAAGCAGTGGATTGGTCTGACCGTAATACAGCTGTTTTATTCGGTGATGGGGCTGGAGCGGCTGTTGTTAGCCAAGTATCAGAAGGCCGCGGCATTTTAGCTTTTGAGCTCGGAGCGGACGGTTCAGGACTAAAGCATTTGTATCAAAAAGATTATATCAAAATGAATGGACGCGAAGTATTTAAGTTTGCTGTGCGCCAAATGGGAGAATCTTGTGTGAATGTGTTGGAAAAAGCGGGCCTTCAAAAGGAAGATGTCGATTTTTTGCTTCCTCATCAGGCAAATATCCGCATTATGGAAGCAGCACGTCAGCGGCTTGATCTGCCAAAAGAAAAAATGTCGGTTACTATTAATAAATATGGAAACACATCGTCTGCTTCCATCCCGCTCACTTTAATCGAAGAACTACAGGCAGGAAAAATTAAAGACGATGATCTATTAATCATGGTTGGGTTCGGCGGCGGACTCACTTGGGGTGCAATTGCTATGAGATGGGGACGCTAATCTTATATAGTGATTGAATAAGTAGTACGAAGGAGTGGAAAGAGTGGAAAAACGAAGAGTAGTTATTACCGGGCTTGGAATTATCTCGCCTGTTGGAAATACAGTAGAAGAAGCATGGGCTAATATTTTAAGTGGAGTCAGCGGAGTTAAACCGTTAACTCGAGTAAATCCAGATGATTATCCGGTAAAGGTAGCTGCAGAGGTTACCGATTTTAATCCAGAAGACTTTATGGATAAAAGAGATGCCCGCAAAATGGACCGTTTTACACAATATGCGGTCGCTGCAGCAAAGATGGCTGTGAAAAATGCAGATTTAACCATTGATGAATCCAATGCAGATCGCATCGGTGTTTGGGTAGGTTCAGGGATTGGCGGCATGGAAACATTCGAAAATCAATTTAAAACGTTTCTCGACCGCGGCTATCGACGCGTCAGCCCGTTCTTTGTGCCGATGATGATTCCCGATATGGCAGCGGGACAAGTATCCATTTTCTTAGGCGCTAAAGGAGTGAATTCCTGTACAGTAACTGCTTGTGCGACTGGCACGAACTCTATTGGCGACGCTTTTAAAGTGATTCAGCGTGGAGATGCAGATGCGATGATTACTGGAGGAAGCGAAGCGCCAATTACGCAAATGTCCGTAGCTGGATTCTGTGCGAACACCGCTCTATCAACGAACCCCGATCCAAAAACAGCAAGCCGTCCATTTGATGCAAACCGTGATGGCTTTGTTATGGGAGAAGGAGCGGGCATCGTTGTATTAGAAGAACTTGAACACGCTAAGAAGCGAGGCGCTCATATTTACGCAGAAATTGTCGGGTATGGCTCTACAGGAGACGCCCATCATATCACTGCTCCAGCACCAGATGGTGAAGGTGGAGCAAGAGCGATGCAAATCGCGATTGAAGATGGAGGCATTAATCCTGAAGAAGTAGATTACATTAATGCTCACGGAACGAGCACGCCGTATAACGATGAATTTGAAACGGCAGCGGTTAAAACAGTGTTCGGAGAGCATGCTTACAATTTAGCCATTAGCTCAACGAAATCCATGACAGGCCACCTACTAGGAGCGGCCGGGGGAGTAGAAGCGATCTTTACGGCTTTAGCAATTAAGAACAATATGTTACCACCAACGATTAATTATGAAACACCAGATCCGAAATGCGATTTAGATTACGTGACGAACGTATCGCGCAAAAAAGAAATTGATGTTGCACTCAGCAACTCCCTTGGCTTTGGCGGTCACAACGCGACCATTGCTTTACGTAAATACAAATCAGAATAAGCGATCAACGCCGAAGATGAATAAAAGCTCCGCTTTTATTCATCTTTTTTATTTTCCACGCGTTCAAAACAGCAGCCGACTGCCTGCAAAAGTTGTAAAGGGATCTGTCTATCCCTGTTTTTTTGGCATTTTTTTTATTGAAGGACATACATATATAGGACAAGCTGCTGCAGCCTGATCAATTGATAAAGGAAGAGGAAGATGGCCCTACGCCTAGTTGCCTTTTTAACCGGATTTGGCTTATCCATTCTCGGTGGAGTAAGCTGCATCATGTACTTAAATCTGCTGACAGCCGGGTTCACTGTGCAAGAGTATGTCCAATTTGTTTTCGAGCGGGTGGAATGTTACTTATTGGCGGCTGGTATTTTACTAATGACAGCTGCTCTCTACTTTCCAACGAGGCAATAAAGAAAAAATAGTCGTTCAAGGAATAATTTTACTTCGCTTTGCCCATACTTTAAGACAAATAGATGAAGAAGTGAGGAGGTTCATTATGTTATATCTTCATGATGTCTGGGTGAACTGGTTTGAGGGGGAGGAGAACGGGTACAATGTATGCCACTATCACGAATGGCGCAAAGAGGACGCTGTTGAGTTATTAGATCAGGTACCTTTGCTTTTAATCGACGAGAAATTATTTTATTATATTGAAAATCATTTAGCGGAATTGCCAAAACAACTCCTAGAGGATGTACGTAAAAAAGCTTTCTTGAGAAGAAATCATGAAAGAATCCAGTTGGAGCATTGTTTTGTCGTTACGGATGGAAGAGGGATATTGGCTGTTGATACAATGGGATACACGATTCCCGTACGCAAAAGCCGCCTCGTCCCAAGACAGGAACAGTTAGCTTTCGAAATGTTTGAAGTGCATCCAATCACATCCTATGAGCTTGCATGGGAAATGGAAGAAAAAGAATATCATATTTTATCGCTTTCTCCTGAAAGCATGAAAGGTTTAACAAGAAAAGAAAGACAACTAAAACAACTATTGTTTATGGCGCTTGATCAATTGTTTTCTTCAAAAAATTCAGCCGAGATTCGCTATTGGTACACAGAGTGGATGCCTGAGCGTTATGAGGATATCCAAACGATGAACGTGGAAGACATTAAAAGAATTTTTCTTGAAGAGACGATGGAAGGATGGACAAGCCGGCATGATCGTCTCTGTGAAAACCTCATAAAAGGACAGCCATTTTTTGAAAAGCTGTGGGAAACGGAACACACATCCAAAAATGAATCGATCAAATAAAAAGCTGAACCTCATCAGGTTCAGCTTTTTTATTGAATGGATGGTCTGCCTTCAAAGAGCGGCCAGACAAGTCGGGCATTTGTTATTTTTTCTTTCTACCCAGCCCCATGGCATTTTCCATTTTCTTTAGCATTTTTCCAGCTACTTGATTGGCTTTAGCGGCACCTTCATCTAGAATGAGGTCCAGCTCTTCAGAATCGAGAAGCTCATAATAGCGCTTTTGAATCGGTTCTAAATGGCGGACAACAACTTCAGCTAGTCCGGCTTTAAAGTCACCATATCCTTTGCCTTCATAGCGCTTTTCAATGTCTTCAATAGATAGTTCACCAAGCACAGAATAAATGGAAAGAAGATTAGAAAGGCCAGGCTTTGACTCTTTATCAAATTTTACGATGCCGTCCGAATCAGTAACGGCACTTTTAATTTTCTTTTCAATTTGTTTGGGATCGTCAAGCAGAGAGATAAAGGCTTTAGCATTCGGATCCGATTTACTCATTTTCTTCGCTGGATCCTGCAACGACATAACCCGAGCGCCCGATTTAGGGATGCGAACTTCAGGAATCGTAAAGATATCATTGTATTTACGGTTAAATCTTTCTGCAAGATCTCTGGTCAGCTCTAAATGCTGCTTCTGATCTTCCCCAACAGGCACCAAATCAGCTCCGTATAGCAAAATGTCAGCAGCCATGAGCGGCGGGTAAGTCAAAAGACCCGCGGAAACCGCTTCTTTGCCAGCTGACTTATCTTTAAACTGCGTCATTCGCTCTAATTCACCGATATAGGCGACGCATTGAAGCATCCAGCCAGCTTGAGCATGAGCTGGGACTTCTGATTGAATGAATAAAGTAGCTTTCTTAGGATCGATTCCAACAGCTATGTATAAAGCAGCCAGACTGCGAATATTTTGACGCAGCTTTAGACGGTCTTGGGGAACCGTAATGGCATGCTGATCAACGATACAGAAGTAACAATTGTAATCGTCCTGCAGTTCAGTAAATTGTTTGAGAGCACCAATATAGTTGCCAAGAGTAATTGTACCGCTCGGCTGGATGCCGGAAAAAATTGTTTTCATCACATAATCCCTCACTTCTTGTTGACAAAATTATAAACAAATACTCTGCAACTTTCAAGATAAGGAAAGAATGAGCATATAAAAGTAGAAGATATAATATAAAGCGAAAAAAAACAATATATGGAGTGTTTCTTTTCTAAACCCTTATAAAACAACTAGTGTAATTATAACTACTTAAATTGTAAGCTTCTGTCATTGAATTGAAGAGGCTTTAAAAAATACAAAACTGTTGTTAATTGGATTTTATAGTCGTAAAAAGAGATAAAATTCATAAAAATGAATAATAATTCAACAGGTGACACCTGTCACCTTTTCAAGGGGAAATAAACAATTAGCCTTCGTTATATAATAAACATACAAAGAGAAGGGAATAATCCCCATATTTTCTGTGAATCAGGTTTAAAAGAAGAAGATTTAAGTGATGAAACTATACTATAAAAATAACAATAGAAAATTTGTTTGGAATGACCAATAAATGAAAGCGTTTTATCTAAGTGAATTATTATTCAATTTAATGAAAAAATGCCATTTAGGGCTATTGGAAGGGGATTAATTACTCAATTAGGAAAATATATACTTTTTAAAAGGAATTGAAAAATAATTATTGCAAAAAAATTAAGAAAATTTATAATTAGTAAAGAAATCTTCTGAATAATTAGGAAGAAAATAATGATTAAGGGGGATTTAGATGAAGAAAAGAAATTATACTTTTTTTCTTGCTTTATTGCTTGTGCTGAGTATGTTTCTTGCAGCATGTGGCGGCGGTAGCGGCAATGGCGGCGGTAACAAAGCTGGAGAAAATGCAAAAGAGGACAACAAAAATGAATTAAAAATTAATATTAAAACCGAGCCATTTTCTATGCATCCAGGCCTAGCAAATGATAGTACGTCTGGATCAGTCTTAAGAAATACTTTTGAAGGGCTGACAAGAATTAACAAAGACGACAAACCTGAAAATGCAGCAGCTGAAAAAGTAGACGTATCAGAGGATGGCAAAGTTTATACATTTACACTTCGTGATCACAAATGGTCAAACGGTGATCCGGTCACTGCGAAAGATTTTGAATATGCATGGAAATGGGCGCTTGATCCAAAGAATCAATCTCAATATGCTTACCAACTTTATTATTTAAAGAATGGCCAAGCTGCCAATGAAGGAAAAGCTAAAATTGATGAGGTAGGAGTTAAAGCGTTAGATGAGAAAAAGCTTCAAGTAACGTTAGAAAACCCTACGCCTTATTTTCTAGAGTTAACTGCCTTTTATACTTACTTACCTGTTAACAGCAAAGTTGCTCAACAAAATCCGAATTGGTATAAAAACGCTGGTGAAGATTATGTATCCAATGGACCATACGTAATGGACCAATGGGAACATAGCGACAAAATTGTTTTGAAGAAGAATGACCAGTATTGGGATAAAGACACTGTAAAGCTTGATACAATTCAAATGTTTATGATTAATGATGTAAATACAGAACTCTCCATGTTTAAAAAGGGAGAACTTGACTGGGCAGGTATGCCGTTCAGTTCTTTACCGACAGATGCTATGTCAAGCTTGAAAGATGAAAAACTATTAAACGTTGAACCGATCGCTGGGGTTTATTGGTATAAGTTCAACACAGAAATGAAACCGCTTAACAACGTGAATATCCGCAAGGCACTCACTTATGCGATCGACAGAAAGTCCATTGTAGAGAAGATTACAAAAGGTGGCCAGATTCCAGCAATGGCTGCAGTACCTCCTAGTATGTTTAAAGAAAATGAAAAAGGTTATTTCAAAGATCACGATGTTAAAACTGCAAAAGAATATTTAGAAAAAGGTTTAAAAGAATTGGGCTTGAAAGACGCTTCAGAACTTCCGGAAATTACAATTTCTTATAATACGGATGAAGCTCACCAAAAAATTGCTCAGGCAATCCAAGATACTTGGAAGAAGGAACTAGGTGTTAAAACGAAGCTTGGAAACGAAGAATGGGCTGTTTATATTGAAAAACTTCACTCTGGAGACTATATGGTTGGACGTATGGGATGGCTAGGAGACTTTAATGATCCAATTAACTTCCTTGAATTGTTCCGTGAGAAAGAAGGCGGAAACAACGATACAAATTGGGAAAATCCAGAATTCAAGAAACTTTTAGTGGAATCACAAAAAGAAATGGATCCTGAAAAGCGTGCTCAAATGTTAAAAGATGCTGAGAAGATCTTTATTGATGAAATGCCTGTAGCTCCAATCTATTTCTATACGAACTCTTGGGTACAGAGAGAGAACCTAAAAGATGTAGTTATGTCCGGTTTAGGCGACGTGCAGCTGAAATGGGCTCACTTTGAGTAATTAATTTCTAAATCAAGGGTATGTGGGACAGGTTCCCATGTACCCTTGAGTTTTGAGTTTTATGCATAATTTGGAGGTGTACAAAATGATCAAATATTTTGGTAAGAGATTCTTCTACATGTTTTTGTCCTTATTAGTAATCATTACAGCAACGTTCTTTCTTATGAGGCTTGCTCCGGGAAACCCATTTACCTCTGAAAAACAATTGCCCCCAGAAATAGAAGCCAACTTAACTGCTCATTACGGGCTTAATGAACCGTGGTATATTCAGTATTTTGATTATTTGAAAAAAATTGCTACTTGGGATTTTGGCCCTTCTTTTAAATATAAAGGCCAAACCGTCAATGACATTATTAGTGAAGGTTTTCCAGTTTCGTTAGCACTAGGAATAGAAGCTATCTTTATTGCTCTAGCTTTAGGTGTTTTGTTAGGAGTACTCGCTGCCTTATATCATAACAAGTGGCAAGATTATTCATCAATGATTCTAGCTGTCATTGGCATATCAGTACCGTCTTTTATTATGGCTGCTCTTTTGCAATATATCTTTGCTATTAAGCTACAGATACTTCCTGTAGCCCGTTGGGATTCTTTTGCTCACACAATTCTCCCGGCCCTGGCTTTAGCGACTACTCCGCTTGCGTTTATTGCCCGTCTAACCCGTTCTTCCATGCTTGAGGTGTTGTCTAATGATTATATTAAAACAGCTAAAGCGAAAGGGTTAAGCCGTGGAGTTATTACTGTTAAACACGCAGTTCGTAATGCGATGATGCCAGTAGTGTCTTATCTTGGCCCACTTTCTGCAGGAATTATCACAGGAAGCTTCGTCATTGAAAAAATCTTTGGTATTCCGGGATTAGGATCACACTTTGTAACAAGTATTCAAAACCGCGATTATACAGTCATCATGGGTGTAACTGTGTTTTATAGCATTCTATTGCTTCTATCAATTTTTATTGTTGACATTATCTATGGAATGATTGACCCAAGAATCAAACTAAGAGCACACAAGAAGGGAGCCTAATCTGAAATGAGCGCGATGCCAGAAAAGAACAATAAATTTGTAGTTGTCGGATCACAGATAGATAACGCCGAAAAAATTGATAAACCGAGTTTGTCCTTTTGGAAAGAAGCATGGATTCATTTTAAAAAGAATAAATTGGCCATGTTTGGCGCATTCCTTCTGATTGTATTAATCCTCATGGCTATCATTGGACCCCATATTGTGAAATATGATTATGCTACTAACGATCTGATGAATTCCAACCAGCCGCCGTCTGCGAAACATTGGTTTGGCACAGATGATCTTGGCCGTGATGTGTTTGCACGTACATGGGAAGGAGCGAGAATTTCACTATTTATCGGGATTGCTGCTGCTCTCATCGATTTGCTTATCGGAATTATCTGGGGAGGAATTGCTGGCTACAAAGGCGGCCGGGTAGATGAAATTATGATGCGGATTGCAGACATTTTGTACGGTATTCCGAACCTTCTTATGATTATTATTTTAATGGTAGTGCTTGGTCAAGGCCTTGGTACGATGATTTTAGCAATGACTATTACGGGCTGGATTGGGATGGCTAGGATTGTCCGCGGCCAAGTTTTGCAGTTGAAAACTCAGGAGTTTGTATTGGCTTCAAGAACACTGGGTGCCGATTCAAAAAGAATTTTATTCAAACATTTAATCCCTAACTCGATGGGGCCTATCCTTGTTACCCTTACTCTGACTATTCCTACCGCTATATTTACAGAAGCATTTTTAAGCTTTCTTGGTTTAGGTTTAAATCCTCCTTTAGCAAGCTGGGGAACAATGGCTTCCGATGGATTGCCGGCTCTTGAGTACTTCCCGTGGAGATTATTTTTCCCGGCAACATTCATTTGTTTAACAATCTTTGCTTTTAACGTGATTGGGGACGGCTTACGAGATGCGCTTGATCCACGGTTAAGAAAATAGGAGGACGTATACGATGGAAAAGTTATTGGAAGTTAAAAACTTAGAGGTCGGATTTCAGACTTATGGTGGTTATGTGCATGCTGTGAGAGGTATCAGTTTTGATGTGAACAAGGGAGAAACACTGGCAATCGTTGGTGAATCTGGGTCAGGAAAAAGTGTAACGACACAGGCAATTATGAAGCTTATACCTATGCCTCCCGGTGAAATTAAAAACGGACAAATTCTTCTGGAAGGAGAAGATTTGGTTCCTAAAACTTCTAAACAGATGGAAAAAATACTCGGACAAGATATTAGCATGATTTTTCAGGATCCAATGACCTCTTTAAATCCTACGATGAGGGTAGGAGCCCAAATTACAGAGGTAATCTTGAAGCATAACAATGTGAGCAAGGAAGCAGCCAATAAACAAGCGATTGAATTATTAAAGCTTGTTGGCATCCCGAAAGCTGAAGAACGGGTTAGACAATATCCCCATCAATTTTCCGGCGGGATGAGGCAGAGGGTAATGATCGCGATTGCGCTGGCGGCTAATCCCAAACTACTGATTGCCGATGAGCCCACAACAGCACTTGATGTAACCATCCAAGCTCAAATACTAGAGCTGATGAAGAACATTAAAAAAGAAGTTGGGTCTTCCATTATTTTTATTACTCATGATTTAGGCGTAGTGGCTAATGTAGCAGACCGGGTAGCGGTTATGTATGCTGGACAGATTGTAGAGATTGGTACAGTGGATGAGATCTTTTACGATCCCCGCCATCCATATACATGGGGACTGATGGCTTCTATGCCTAGTCTGGAGACTGTAGATGACGGACAATTGGAAGCGATTCCGGGAACGCCGCCTGATTTAACGAATCCTCCAAAGGGCGATGCATTTGCTCCGAGAAATCCTTACGCTCTGCAGATTGATTATGAAGAGGAACCACCAATGTTTCAGGTATCACCTACACATTTTGCAAAAACTTGGCTTCTGCATCCTGACGCTCCAAGAGTGGACCCTCCTGAAGCAGTCCTTAAAATTAGAAAGAAATTAGCGGGAACGTTTGAGAAGCCGGTTATGGTAAGGGGGGTTTAGTAATGAAAGAGAAATTAATTGAAGTCAAAGGATTAAAGCAGTATTTTAATATCGGATTTCCTAATGAAGTGCGAGCAGTAGATGATGTATCCTTTGATATTTACCGCGGAGAAACACTCGGATTAGTAGGGGAATCAGGATGCGGGAAGTCAACAACTGGGCGGACAATTATTCGCTTATATGATGCTACTGGGGGACAGGTATTATTTAATGGAAAAGATGTGCACGGCAAGAAGTCGAAAAGAGATTTAAAAGAATTCAACCGTAAGATGCAAATGATCTTCCAAGACCCTTATGCGTCACTTAACCCGCGTATGAAGGTAGCGGATATTATTGCAGAAGGAATCGATATTCATGGTTTGGCAAAAACAAAAAAAGAGCGAATGGATAAAGTATATAGTTTGCTGGAGACGGTCGGCTTGAACCGCGAGCATGCCAATCGCTACCCGCACGAGTTTTCTGGCGGCCAGCGCCAGCGTCTTGGGATTGCACGTGCCCTTGCGGTAGAGCCGGACTTTATCATTGCAGATGAGCCGATTTCAGCGCTGGACGTATCGATTCAAGCGCAAGTTGTGAACTTGATGCAGAAGCTGCAAAAAGAAAAAGGTTTGACATACTTATTTATTGCACATGATCTGTCAATGGTAAAGTACATCAGTGATCGTATCGGTGTCATGTATTTTGGAAAGCTGGTGGAACTCGCACCAAGCAATGTGCTGTATGAAAAGCCGCTTCATCCGTACACACAGTCTCTGCTTTCGGCTATTCCACTTCCGGATCCGGACTATGAAAGAAATCGTACACGAAAAACATACGACCCAGCGGTTCATAATTATGCTGCCGGTGAAGAAGTAAGAATGAGAGAGATAGCACCGGAGCATTGGGTATACTGCTCTGAAAAAGAGTTTAAACAATACAAGGCAAATTATTAAAAGAAAATGGGCCCTCTGCCCAGTCTATCTATGGCTGGCTTGCAGAGGGCCTCATTTTTTTGAATCAATGACTAACAATATTTAAGTAGTTGTAGATTTTCTGTTTAAAGTAAGTGTAAGAGGATAAAAGATAACGAGACTGGTGAAAAAAGGATAGGAGGGAGGAATAGGTATGGAGAGATGGAAAAAGATAGGAACAGCTGTTCTTCTAATTGGAATGCTTCTTCTTCCTGGAGCAACTGGCACAGCACAGGAAGAAGTGAATTTTAAAGAACGGCCCATACCATCCTTAAACAAAGAAGTTCCAAGCAAAGTGGCGCGCTTCCAAAGCAGGTCTGATTTGCACTTTACTTATCCGGATGCAGTTCGGGGGATTTATGTGACTGGTCACTCAGCAGGAGGGGCTCGGTTTGATAAGCTTCTCAAAATGGTGGAAGCAACGGAATTAAATGCAATGGTCATTGACATAAAGGACGATCATGGAAATCTTACATACAAACCGAAGCGTGACTCTCCATATGAAGGAATCAGCCAGCCGTTTATTAAAGATACGAGAATGCTGCTGGAGAAAATGGAGGAAAAGCAAGTATATCCGATTGCACGCGTGGTTGTTTTTAAGGATACTAACCTGGCAAAAGCCAAGCCGGAATGGTCTTTTACTGAAAATGGGAAGGTATGGTCAAATGGCGGTGGGGAATCTTTCGTCAATCCATTTATGAAAGAAGTATGGGACTACAACGTAGGCATAGCCATTGAGGCAGCAAAAATGGGTTTCCAAGAAGTGCAATTCGATTATGTTCGCTTTCCAGAGGGATTTGAGAAACGGGATAAGCAGCTCATTTACAATCTCGGTGAATATGCAAACTCAAAAGAAGATGCTGTTCATCGACGGGTACAGGCGGTAACAGACTTTGTTCATTATGCGCGAGAAAAACTAAGGCCTTATGGAGTAAAAGTGTCTGTCGATATTTTCGGTTATTCCGCTACGCTGCCGGAAGCTCCTGGAATTGGGCAAAACTTTTCAAAAATTGCCGAGAACGTGGATGTGATTTCTTCAATGGTCTACCCTAGTCATTGGACCTCTTATTTTGGGATTGCCAAACCCGACACGGAACCCTACAAATTAATTACAGAATATGTTAAGGTGGAGAACAAGAAGCTGAAGGAGTTGAAAACTCCACCGCTTTCGAGACCGTGGCTGCAAGACTTTACAGCTTCTTGGCTTGGAACCGGCAATTATCGTCCTTACGGCAAGGCTGAGGTAGAAGCACAAATTCGCGCGTTAAATGAAAATGGCATAAATGAATTTTTATTGTGGAATGCTAGCAATAAGTATACGCAGGATGTGGATTATACACCCTTAAAAAGAAAGGAAGATTAAATGCATTGGTATGAAAAGCTAAATCAATATTTTCCGATTGAAGAAATGAAATCAAGAGAACACATCGAATTACTTTTAGAAGAGCAAAGCGATATTTATCATAAAGATGAAGGCCCTAATCATGTGCTTATTTATGTGGAATTCGATGATTTTATATTTGTTGATTATTTATTTGTATCAAAGAATGCCCGCGGACAGGGGCTTGGCCATAAGCTAATCGACAAGCTAAAAGCAAAAGGGAAAGCGATCATCTTAGAGGTGGAACCGGTTAACTACGAAGATACAGACAGTGAGAAGCGCTTGCGTTTTTATGCGAGAGAGGGATTCAATCATGCTTCAACCATCGGTTACTCCCGTCGTTCCCTCGCTACTAATGAAGTAAACGATATGGAAATTCTTTATTGGACATCAAAGGATGAAACAGAGGAAAAGATCTATGAAAGCATGAAAAAAACGTATCGGCTCATCCATAAGTATAAAGATGAAGAATTGTATGGAGAACCATTTGATCCTGTTCAAGAGGTTTTATCCAGGGATGAAACGAGAGACGAAGATATACTAAAGGAATTAACATAACGAGAGGTAGGTCCCAAATAGAAGGCCAGTTACTGTCAGATTGCATGGTATCCGCTAGTGATTAGAGGGAAACTGGTCGTTTGGGATCTTGTTTTGCTTGTTTAGTAAAACATTTATAAGTGGTTTAAAGGGGAAAAAGAAAGGGTAAAAATAAGAAGTATGTCTATTATTTTTAAATAAAGAAGAAATGAAAAAAATTTGTAATTATTATTACAATGTAATGAAAACTGTATTCATGAGCTGTTCCATCATGTATAATATATATTGTAGCCGGGCATTTGAAATTATTCAAATCGACTGCTTCATGAATGGAGATTCCTCATGAAAGAACAGGTATTATATTTTAATCTTTAAGGAGTGTGTTTGAGGAATGGTTACTTTATATACTTCACCAAGTTGTACTTCCTGCCGCAAAGCAAAAGCATGGTTAGAAGAACACGAAATTCCATACGTTGAAAGAAATATTTTTTCCGAGCCTTTGAGCATCGAAGAAATTAAAGAGATATTACGAATGACAGAAGATGGCACGGATGAAATCATTTCCACACGCTCAAAGATCTTTCAAAAGTTAAATGTAGATCTTGAGGCGCTGCCTCTACAAAATTTATTCGAGCTGATCCAATCTAATCCAGGGCTGCTTCGCCGTCCGATTATTCTGGATGAGAAACGATTACAAGTAGGCTATAACGAGGATGAAATTCGCCGATTCTTGCCAAGAAAAGTGCGTACATTCCAATTGAAGGAAGCGCAACGGCTCGTCAACTAAAGAAGAGAACCTTCATACCGGAAGTATGGGGGTTTTTATTTTTATTTCCGGGTTGTAATTTTTACAAAATTCAGATAGAATAGCGAGACACTCTTTTTATTTTAGAATCATTATATTTTCATTTGCTTTGCGTTTAGCATACAATAGAATCAGGTAGATGTATATCATCAAGCTATTTGGGGCAATGCCTAATAATAAGGGGAGTCGTCCTCAGGTACCCTTAGACGGAAGGGAGAGGTAGTTATGGAAATTGAACGTATTAACGACAACACAGTTAAGTTTTACATTTCATACTTGGATATAGAGGAAAGAGGCTTTGATCGCGAGGAAATTTGGTATAATCGCGAGAGAAGTGAAGAACTTTTTTGGGACATGATGGAAGAAATACATGATGAAGAAGACTTTACAGTCGATGGACCGCTATGGATTCAAGTTCAAGCCTTAGACAAGGGGCTCGAAATATTGGTAACACAAGCGAATCTAACGAAGGATGGTCAACGAATTGAGCTGCCGCTTCCCGGAGATAAGTACCGGGATTTCCCAGTTGACGATCGTTTGGAAGAACTGCTCGATGAACATTTTCAGGCAAATGAAGATGCCGAAGCGAAAGAGCCTATGCTGGAATTTATGCTTTCATTTAATGATTTTGAGGATCTCATACAATTAAGCAAGCGGACAGATCTAGATGAGCTGTCAACACAATTGTATGCCTACAATAATAAATACTATTTATTTGTGGAATTTCCAGAGGGGACTCTGGATGAGGAAAAAGTGGAAAATACATTAAGCCTGTTGCTAGAATATACAGATGAATCAGGAGTGACCGTCCATCGCCTTCAGGAATATGGAACATGCGTGATGGAAAGCGATGTATTTGAAACTGTTCGCAAATATTTCAATTAATAAAGCCAGCGCGGATTTCTTTGGAAATCAGCGCTTTTTTTATGAATAAATAAAAAGAAGAGCGGGCGTTTCTTTGGGAAAAAAGGGTATAATAGCAGGAAATGAGCAACAGGAGTAGAAGGGGCAGGAGAAAACGAATGAAACATACGATAAAAGTAGCCGGTTTTGTGTTAGCTGTGATTGTGCTCTATATATTGTGGGCGGATCACTATATGAACGGGCTATTGAAATATACGAGCGTGGCGTTAACACTTTCTGTAATTGTCATTAGCTTTTTAATCTTTTTTGAAAACAGGCACCCGACGCAAACAGTTACATGGCTTGTCGTGTTAGGTGCTTTTCCGCTTTTTGGATTTATTTTTTACTTATTATTTGGCAGAAGCTACCGGAAAGAACGGATGTTTAAGAAAAAATATATTCTGGATAAAGAAACATATCAACAATACAACTTTACCCATACACCGGAAGATTTAAGGCAGCATTTCCAGAAGTATGGAGAGCATAAAGTGTATGCCCTAGCGGAAAGGCTCGGCAATATGGAGATCTCTTTTCACACTGAAACCGAATTATTGACAAATGGCGAGGAAACATATGATTCCATTCTGAGAGAATTGAAAAAAGCCCGTCATCATATTCACATGGAGTACTATATCGTACGCGCAGACGGCATTGGCAACGAAATTAAGGATGTGCTGATTGCTAAAGCTAAAGATGGTGTAAAGGTCCGCTTTTTATACGATGCGGTGGGTTCCTGGAGGCTGTCGAAAGCCTATATTGAGGAATTGCGGGAAGCTGGCATTGAAATGGTGGCCTTTGGTCCAGTAAAAATGCCGCTTCTAAACAGCAAGTTCAACTTCCGCAATCATCGTAAGATCATTGTTATTGATGGCAAAGTGGGATTTGTCGGTGGTTTAAATATCGGTGATGAATATTTAGGGAAAGATCCCCAGTTTGGATTTTGGCGCGATACTCATTTATACGTACGTGGAGAAGCGGTCCGTTCGCTGCAGTTAATTTTCCTTCAGGACTGGTATTACATGACGAATGACAGCTTCATTACACCAGGATATTTAACACCTGAACCGGAGAAAAAGGTACGGAGAACAGGGGGAGTCCAAATGATCGCTGGAGGCCCAGATAATGAGTGGAGCGTCATTAAAAATGTTTTCTTTTCCATGATTACATCGGCACAGGAGTTTGTTTGGATTGCTAGCCCTTATTTCATCCCGGATGAAGATATTTTTTCAGCATTAAAAATTGCTGCTTTAAGCGGGATAGATGTCCGCTTATTAGTGCCAAAGCACCCTGACAAGCGGATCGTCTTTCATGCCTCTCGTTCCTATTTCCCGGAATTGCTTGAAGCCGGGGCGCGCATTTTCGAATATAGGGAAGGATTCATGCATAGTAAATTTATTATCGTGGATGGCGAGATAGCTTCCATCGGTACATCAAATATGGACATGAGGAGTTTCCATTTGAACTTTGAGGTGAATGCTTTCCTGTACCACACTCACAGCATCGAATCACTCGTGAGGGAATACATCAACGATATTCATGCCTCTGATGAAATCAACTTGGATGACTTTAATGGGCGTCACCTTGGTTATCGTCTCATTGAATCAACATCGAGGCTCCTATCGCCATTATTGTAAGAGCAAAGCCTAAGGCTTTGCTCTTTTTGTGAATGGGGAAGAGGCAGGGAAATATAACTTCCTTCCATTTTCGGAAGGAACGGGAAGAAAGAGGGCGAATAAAGGTAAGGAGGAAAGGAGTGTCAATTTATGCTAGTGGCTATTAATCAATTCGGTCAGGTGATCAGCCTGGAAAGCCGCCTTGAAGAATCAGTGATTCGGAAAATCCGCGATTCTTCTTACTTTTGTCCCTCTTGCCGACAGCCAGTGGTTTTGAAGGCAGGGGCTATAAAGATGCCCCATTTTGCTCATCAGTCATTGCGTGCATGCGCGTCGTTTTCTGAAGGAGAATCCGACCGCCATTTGAAGGGGAAAGCTGATTTATACAAATGGATCAGTCGCACTCATAAAACAGAGCTGGAGGCCTATTTGCCAGAAATGGCCCAGCGCCCTGATTTACTCGTAGAAGGAAAAGTAGCGATCGAATATCAATGTTCTCCTCTTTCGGCTACTCTGTTTGCCAAAAGAACAAAGGGATATGAAGAAAATGACATTGTTCCGTTCTGGATATATGGAGGCCCGCCGGTTAAGAGACAGAATCGACTTTATCAAATCTCCGCCTTTCATCGCCTCTTTTTTCGGTATTCTCCGCATTTTGGCTTTTGGTTTCTGGCCTACTGTCCAGATCGCCAGCACTTCATTCTCTATTCTCAACTTACTCCAATGTCCCCGTCTCTTTATTCAGCTTCTGTCCAAATAATACCGCTCTATTCTTTATCCTATCCCCCAACATTTACTAAAGCTCATACACTTGCTGTTTTTTCCCTGTCCGACTGGTTTCGCCAAAGAGATTGCTGGCTGCAAAAACAACTATATTTTAAACAAGGGTTATATGATTCATTTTTCAGCGCAGTATATAAAACAAGTCATCACCCGTCCTTGTTGCCCCTTTGTATAGGAATGCCGGTTCGATTTATGGCACTTATTAAAAATCATCCGATTGAATGGCAATTTTATTTATGGAACGATTTGTTGGTCTCTAAAAAGAACGCAGTAGCAGAAGAAGCAGTAGCGGTGATTGAGAAGAGGATAGAGCGGGGAGAGCTGCAGATGAATACTTTTCCATTGTGTCCATCACCGGGAATTCTCTGTCTTATGACGGAATATTTATCCCTTTGGCAAGCGGTGGGAACGGAGAATAAACGAGTAAATCGCACAGTATTTGAACGGACAGAGAGAGAAAAAATTTTTATAAATGATTTTGAAGAGTTTATCATCCCCCGGCTTATTTTTTGAGTTTTTCGGCATACAATAATATGATTAAGAGGAAGAGAAATTATGGAAACTGGAGGGGTTAAAGATGACGAACGAACAAGCAGTAAAGCAGCTTCCGGCAAGGGATAGTGTACAGGAAGAGCTAACATGGCGGCTCGAAGATATCTTTGAAGATGACCAGCAATGGGAGCAGGAATTTGAGCAGGTTAAGAAACTGTCAGAACAAGCACAAACCTATCGGGGAACACTCGGAGAAAGTGCAGAAAATCTTTATCGTTTTTTCACTTATCAAGATGAGTTATTAGAGCGCATGGGCAAACTGTATACATACTCTCATATGCGCTATGATCAAGATACAACAAATTCTCACTATCAGGGAATGGACGATCGCGCGAAAAATTTATACACCCAAATTGGAAGTGCTCTTTCATATGCAACGCCTGAAATCTTAGCGATTGATGAAGAAAAGTTAAAGCAATTCATAGGTAGCTATGAAGGGTTAAAGGTGTACAAACAGGCGATTGAAGAAATCAATTTACAGCGTCCGCACGTATTATCGGCGGCGGAGGAGAATTTATTAGCTCAAGTATCAGAAGTCACAGCTGCTGCCAGCAATACTTTTGGCATGCTGAATAACGCCGATCTTGAATTTCCGGTCATTAAGGATGAAGAAGGGGATGACGTCCAAATTACGCATGGCCGTTATATTCAATTTCTGGAATCCAGTGACCGCCGTGTAAGAGAAGAAGCATTTAAAGCGGTCTATAAAACATATGGGAACTTCAAAAATACGTTTGCAAGCACGCTTAGCAGCCAAGTGAAAAAGGATAATTTTTATGCGCGTGTGCGGCATTATAACAATGCGCGAGAAGCCGCATTGGCAGGCAATAATATTCCGGAAGCGGTGTATGATAACCTTGTTAACACAGTAAATGACAATTTGCATTTGCTCCACCGTTACGTGGAACTCCGAAAAAAAGTGCTTGGTGTTGATGAGCTTCATATGTATGATTTATATACTCCGCTCGTAAAAGATGTAAAGATGAAAGTGACTTATGATGAAGCGAAAGAGTATATGATCAATGGATTGGCTCCAATGGGAGAAGAATACAGCCGGATCTTGAAAAGTGGCCTAGAGAACCGCTGGGTCGATGTGGTTGAAAATAAAGGGAAGCGCAGCGGGGCGTATTCTTCTGGTGCGTACGGAACCAATCCGTATATTTTGATGAATTGGCAGGACAATGTGAACAATCTATTTACATTAGTTCATGAATTTGGCCACAGCATGCACAGTTATTTCACGAGAGAATCCCAGCCTTACGTATATGGCAACTACTCCATCTTTGTGGCAGAAGTGGCTTCTACGTGCAATGAAGCACTGCTGAATGACTATATGCTTAAAAATCTAGATGATGAGAAGAAACGGCTTTATATTTTGAATCATTATCTTGAAGGGTTCCGCGGTACCGTTTTCCGTCAAACCATGTTTGCTGAATTCGAGCACCTGATTCACATGAAGGCTCAAAACGGAGAAGCGCTGACAGCGGATTCTTTAACGAAGGAATACTATGAGCTAAATAAAAAATATTTTGGCAGCGGCATGGTTATTGACGAAGAGATCGGCCTTGAGTGGGCGCGCATTCCACATTTTTATTACAATTACTATGTGTATCAGTATGCAACGGGCTTTAGTGCAGCGACAGCGCTCAGCAAACAAATTTTAGAGGAAGGCCAGCCGGCGGTAGACCGTTATATTAACGAGTTCTTAAAAGCAGGCAGCTCTGATTATCCAATCGAAGTATTAAAGAAAGCAGGAGTCGATATGACCACTGCTCAACCAATTGAAGAAGCTTGCAAAGTGTTTGAAGAGAAATTAAATGAAATGGAGCAATTGCTGTCATAAAAAGAAAGAGAGTGTCCGGACGTCCGGGTACTCTCTTTCTTTTTCGTGTTCATCTTTTTTGGCGATTCATAACGTATACGGGAATAAATAAAACAAAGAATAAAGCTGGTGCTGTTACATACAATGGGTATAAGTTCAGCAGACCGAGTAAATTAAAGAAAAAGGCAGCGGCTATAAGTGAAACATAAAACCAAAAGGCAACCCATTTCATAGAAAGACCTCCTGCAGCAAGTACCATTATATGTTAGTTTACGCTTTCTATTCCATTGTTATGACAAATGTGTGAAATTAAGCACAAACACTTGTTTTTAAGGGTTTATGCATGATAAGATGAAAAACGTGAAGTTGATCACATACAAACATATACCCCTTTGTTTGACCGTGAAAAATTTCTCCCATCCCCTTTGTTCGTGAGAAAAGGCCTTGTAATTATACAAGGCCTTTTCTTTTTTGCTGTTTTATTTCAAATAAAAAAACAGCCTTTGAGACGAGGCTGTTTATCGAAAAAATGCTGGAACGAGCTTCCAGCACCATCATTCATCAATAAATTCCCATATCGAGCCAAACTTTACTGGTACTTTACGGACCTTTCGTTGAAGAAGAAGCTTTTTCATCTCTTTTTCAACTTCTCGTTCTGTCCAATTGTACACCGTACTAATTTCCTTTGAAGCTGTGAACCGAAATTGTTTTAGAAAATCTTCAAGAGAAGGTGGCTCTTGCGGTTCTGGTATTTCATCAAGCATTTCTTCAATAATCTGCACATAAATATCATAAGAATAGAGTCCGGTAATCTTGATGCCTTCTTCTTCAATGTTTTCATTGAAGAAAACAAGCGTTGGTGTTTCTGTTACTTCCATCTCGGCAGCGATCTTTAAATCGCATTGAAAGGCTTTGGCTGCACTGGAAGAGTGAACGTCGTTCAAGAATTCTGCCTTGTCCAGTCCAGCTTCCTCTGCACAATCGGTTAGGACCGCCAGATCAGAAACATTTTGTTTTTCAATAAATAGTACTTCCTGCAGCTTTCTTAAAAAGCGGCTTCCTGCTCTGCGACCTTGCAGTTCTGCAGCTTTAATAGCAACAGAAGCAAGAAAAGGGGAGGACATAGACTGATCCATCCATAGAGCACCATCACATGACATGCCAGTTCTAGCAGCAGTTGCTTCCCAATTGCGAACCTTAGACTCCGGGAGATTCAGCGCTGCAAGATTCCCGGTTAGTACTTGCTTCAAACGGAAATAACGACCATATTCGATATATAATTTTCGGATAAATGGCTCAAGTGCCCAGCATTCCGCACAGAGCGGATCAACAAATAAATAGATCTCCAGCGGCTTTTGCTGAGTGGAACACATCCGGTTAAGCAGTAATGATGGTTTCAATAGTTTTCACCCGGTCCTTCCGGCTGATTAACCATATGATTTGCCGTTAACTCAAGCCGATGATAAAGGAAGTCCCGTAAATCACCGTGAAGCTCCACTTCGTCCATCGCTTCCTGCATGCAGGAAAGCCAGGCGCGGGCACGTTTCGGAGTGATCGGAAAAGGCATATGACGAGCTCGAAGCATCGGGTGGCCATGTTCTTCGGTATATAAAGGAGGCCCGCCCAAATATTGAGTAAGAAATTGCTTTTGCTTGCGGGCTGTTTCAGTTAAGTCGTCAGGGAAAATTGGGAATAAATCAGGATGCTGACTAACCTTTAAGTAAAACGTGTCAACTAGTTCTGAAAGCTTCTTTTCACCGATGTATTCAAATGGTGCTATTGATTTTTCGCCCATACCAATAACTCCTTTTTTCCTTGTAGTCTAAATTTATTTTATCAAGGGGACTGTTATAACACAAACAAAGTGCTTATGCCTATTTTTTACAAGCTTGCGCAGGAATATGGTCCCGGTATAAAAGAAAACAGACCATTCAACGGTCTGTTTAACATACGGGCATTAGGCATAATAATGGGAAGTAATTTTTTGAACATAATTTTGTGTTTCTTTGAATGGCGGTATGCCGCCGTACTTCTTGACATTGCCTGCTCCGGCATTATAGGCAGCAAGTGCCAGCTTAATGTTTCCGTTAAATTGGTCAAGCATTTGCCGGAGATATTTTGTGCCGCCGAATATATTTTGTTCAGGGTCATAAACGTTCTTCACACCGAGTCCACGCGCAGTCGCCGGCATTAATTGCATCAAGCCAGCTGCACCAACGTAGCTTCTCGCATTCGGATTAAAATTCGATTCCTGGCGAATAACTGCCTGGATAAGCTTTTTCGGTATGTTGTATTTTTCGGCAGCTCGGGTAATAATATCATCAAAATCCGTCTTTACTGTTGTGTTGATGTTCTTTAACAAGTCCGCTCCTGGTTTTGTTGGAAGCAGCGCGGACGGCAAAGCTGAAGGGGAGGAAGTGTCGGTATCTGTGTTTTCCAAAGAATCAGCGACAGATCCTCCACCGACAAGTTCAAGCCCCTGCATTAAAGCCTGTTGCAGAACAGCACCAAATATTTGGCTCGGAGCTGTTGTGACAGAGGTCGTGGTGTTCGGGTACGTAGACATACTTTGCATAATGCCTGTGGCAAACATAGTTTGGAATGGGTTGCTGCTCATCGTTCGCTCCTTATTGATCACCAGCTGTCTGGCGTAACTTTTCTTTATAAAATCTTCTTACTTTATTATCGGCTTGCTTTAAAGGAATTTGATAATTTTTTAAGAAATTATTAAAGGTTTCTTCTCCGCTTTGTCTCTCTGCTGCCTCGTATTCAATTTCATAATCCTCGCATCCTAAATAAAAGCTATGATCAAAAACGAGCAGTCCGCTTTCATGCACCACTTCTGCCCTTTTTGTAGATAATGTCCCAAAAGGTTTTAACTTAGTTAAATCGGTTATTAAGTATTGAAGGGCTCTTTTTACTGCTCCATCAGGAAAAGCCCCGCCTGCTAAAAGCATCTCTGCCTCTGAACGGGAAAGTGTTTCATTGGTTTCGAGAAGGCCACCCGTTGCCGGCTCCTTCAAAGTTAACTCAAAGGCTTCATTTTTCTCACGGATACGCAGAGCACAACCCGCCTGTTTTAAAAGAAAGTCTTCTGTATCAAAGTAATGATTGTGTTGGATGTGAAAATCTGCCGGCTGCAGTTGAAAGGCATCCATTAGACGCTTAAAAGTTGTTTCACTTACCATGTTCTTAAACTCGATTTCTAATTCCTGACTCATGCTTTTTTCCTCTTTCCCTAATTTAGTTTCGTATATCCATAGTTCTGTATTTGAAATGGACAGATGTGTTAAAATATGAAATGAGTTTTTATTAAAGCCTGTCTGCAGGTACCGCAAGGCAATGAGGCTGTTCCACCTGCGTAGCAGAATGGTGTTTACCCGCCTTTTGCTTTTTAGATCAGTGGCCTATTGCGGCAGATCAGGCGCTTCCGCTTTTAAAGTTTAACATAGCAGGCATGGAGAGGGGAAAGAGAGAATGAGAAAAACAATTCATTTCACGAAAGCACAATGGAATGGCGATGGGATTGAACTGCATGCAGACTCACCTGTAAAGATGGAGGGTATTAAAGCAGCAGGGCAAATGATCGTCGATTCCGATCAAATGGCTTTTGTTTATTTAGCAGAAGAAAAGGATGAATTTATTTATTTATACATACATGAAACAGCATGGGGAGATTTGGAGAAAGCGTTAAAAGAAGAAGCCTGTCTCTTTGCAGCAGGCGAAGACACCACTCTCGAACTGACTGGCTGGAAAGAAGAGCTTATTTATTTAATTAACAATATCGAAGGCAACAGCAATTATGGAGAAGAAATGGTGAAGAAGGTAGAGGCTGTCTTTTTACATCATCAATAATGCAGCTATGTCTGAGAGGGAAGAAAAATGATAAATTGGGATGAGTTTTTAATACCTTATAAACAAGCGGTGGATGAGTTAAAAGTGAAGCTGAAAGGAATGCGAAAACAGTTTGAATATGGGGATGAGCATTCACCGATTGAATTTGTTACAGGACGCGTGAAACCGATTGCCAGCATTCTTGACAAAGCGAAAGATAAAAACATTTCTTTGGACCGGCTTGAAACGGAGATGCAGGACATTGCTGGCGTCCGTATGATGTGCCAGTTTGTTGATGATATTATTAAAGTCGTCAAGAAACTGCGCATGCGCAAAGACTTTAAGATCATCGAAGAGAAGGACTATATTTCCCATAAAAAGCCGAGCGGCTATCGTTCTTACCATATGGTCATCGAGTATCCGGTGCAAACCATCCACGGCGAAAAGAAAATCCTGGCCGAAATTCAAATCCGGACGCTGGCAATGAATTTCTGGGCAACTATTGAGCATTCATTAAATTATAAATATGATGGACAATTTCCAGAAGAAATTTTAATGAGGCTGGAGAGAGCGGCAGAGGCTGCTTTCCGACTGGACGAGGAAATGTCGCTTATTCGTGAGGAGATTAAAGAAGCTCAAGCATTTTTTACGAAGAAAAAAGAGCAGGTGAAGGACCACAGAACGAAAGAATAGGAAGAAGGTGGTTTTACATGAAGTTTGCAGTAACATCCAAGGGAGATGCCAAATCTAATGCGTTAATGCATAAGATTCGGGCCTATTTGCTCGACTTTAAGTTAACCTATGATGAGAACAGGCCAGATATTGTCATTTCTGTCGGTGGAGATGGGACGCTTTTATACGCTTTCCATCGTTACATTGAGCGTCTGGATAAAACTGCCTTTGTCGGCGTTCATACCGGGCATCTTGGCTTTTACGCCGATTGGGTGCCGGATGAAATTGAAAAGCTCGTCATCGCTATCGCCCGCACACCGTATCAAATTATCGAATATCCGCTTCTAGAGGCCATTATCCGTTACCAGCACGGTGGAAAAGAAACGCGGTATTTGGCATTAAATGAGTCTACCGTCAAGGCTGTGGATGGCACGCTTGTCATGGATGTCGAAATTCGCGGAGATCAATTCGAACGCTTTCGGGGCGATGGGTTGTGTATCTCTACTCCATCGGGAAGTACAGCCTATAATAAAGCTTTGGGGGGCGCCATTTTGCATCCATCTATTCGTGCGCTGCAGCTTGCTGAAATGGCCTCCATTAACAACCGTGTGTTCCGGACAGTAGGATCGCCGTTAATTTTGCCCGCTCATCATACGTGTATGCTGAAGCCGGTTAACCGGTCTGACTTTCTCGTTACGATTGATCACTTAACCTTGCTTCATAAAGATGTAAAGTCGATCCAGTACCGGGTGGCTAATGAGAAAATTCGTTTTGCCCGCTTCCGTCCTTTCCCATTTTGGAAAAGAGTGCACGATTCTTTCGTGAGTAGTTGAAACAATGAGATTTCAGCTGAAATGGATGGCGGAAGAACGAGATAACCAAAAGCTGTTAAGGGATTTTTTAGCTGAGCAGCAAATTTCTAAGCGGGCGCTGACAGATATTAAATTCGGCGGCGGCCGTATTGCAGTGAATGGTCAAGAAGAGAATGTCCGCTTTTTATTAAAGGCAGGAGATGAAGTAGAGGTTCTTTTTCCGAGAGAAACACCGAGTGAGGGCATATTGAAAGAGCGGTTCCCGCTTTCTATTATATATGAAGACGATTATTTACTCGTTGTAGAAAAGCCGGCAGGGATGACCACCATCCCCTCCCGGGAGCATCCGTCAGGCAGTCTCGCCAATGGACTGCTTGGTTATTATGAGGAACAAAGAATCGATGCAACTATACATATCGTTACGAGACTTGACCGTGATACATCGGGTCTCGTGCTAATTGCGAAGCATCGGCACGTTCATCACCTATGTTCCAAAATGCAGAAAAATAATCAAATTTCCCGAGCCTATGAGGCGTTAGCTGAAGGAAGATTGCTATCGCAAAACGGCATCATCGAGAAGCCGATCGGGCGCAAGGAAACAAGTATTATTGAGCGAGAAGTAAGAGAAGACGGACAATACGCATGCACGTATTTTAACGTGCTGGAGTCATTTTCAGATTTTACACGGGTGGCGCTTCAGCTGCAAACAGGCCGGACTCACCAAATTCGTGTTCATATGGCTTATATTGGCCATCCATTGCTCGGTGACGAATTGTATGGAGGCTCTATAAAAGAAATGAATCGGCAGGCCCTTCACTGTGGCAAGTTGTCTTTTTCGCATCCGATTACAAAGCAGCTATTGCACTTTGAACGCTCTCTACCGAAGGATATGCAAGCAGTAATCGATCAAGCGAGACCATCTTGAACCGCTTGACCAGAGTGATAAGTAAGATAACTAATTAATAAAATACCTCTGCCCTAACAAGAGCAGAGGTGACGATAAGTGGTCCCCCTAGGAAGGTTGTTGGCGGACCACTTTGTGTTTATTCAATTGGGCGGAATTTCTCGGCAATAAATGGCATAGAGGACGGCACAGAGACCGTTTGTTTTTCAGGATAACGAAAGGCGGTCAATGATCCGCCAAAAACGGCACCTGTATCAATATTGGCCGTGCGGTTGATGATGCGTACGTCTCGTGTTGGAGTATGTCCATAGACGATCCACGGCTCGCCGTGATAATGCTTGGCCCAATCGCGCCGGATCGGAAAGCCATCAATGTCGGCAGCGCCAGTGATATCACCATATAGGACAAATGTTTTTACTTTAGAAGTGTATTTGCCAATGTCCTTTTCACGAATGCCTGCATGGGCGATAATTAAGTTGCTGTCATCAAGAATTTGATAAAGAGGGGATTGCTCATACAGGGTGATGAATTGCTTTTTTACCCGCTTGTAATGACGGTTATCCAACGCATTTAACTCGTCGACTGTTGTTTCCAATCCGTTATTAATTTTTACTTTATTGCCGATCAGCATTCGGTATAGCTTATTGCAATGGTTGCCGGGGGAATAGTACGCAAGCTTTTTTTCCCATAAGCCGTAGACCGTTTCAATTACACGGACAGAGTCTGGACCGCGGTCAGTTAAATCGCCGACAAAACCAAGCACACGGTTGTGGGGATGAACAGGAAGTCCGCTTTCCCATGAATAACCTAATTTATTCGTTAACTCTTTCAATTCCGTAAAGCAGCCGTGAATATCTCCAATAATATCAATCTTCATATGAGAGGCACTCCTTTTATGGTTATCTTTATCATACTGCAAGTTATAATAAAAGAACATTTACACTCCTTTTGCTATAGTAGTGAAAGGCACAACAATTTTATGGAAAAGGAGGGGATTGCATGGAAGAGGATGGTTCATTGATTTCATTAGTTATTGTTATTGTTGCCGCTTTTTTAACCCCTATTATTTTGCACCGGTTGAAGTTGAACTTTATCCCAGTTGTTATCGCGGAAATTATTGTTGGCTTGATCATTGGACAAAGCGGTTTTAATATAGTTGATCAAGATGTCTGGCTGGAAACACTTTCCACGCTCGGATTCCTCTTTTTGATGTTTTTGAGCGGGCTCGAAATTGATTTTTCGGCATTTTCCAACAAGAAAAAAGAAACATCGAGAATGCTGCCAGGGAAAGAAGAGCCTAATGCCTTTGCTGCTGCTTTAATGATTTTTACCGGCATCTTAGTGCTATCCTTCGGCCTCTCTTACTTATTTGTCCTGCTTCATTTAATTGAGGACGCCTTCTTAATGACATTGATTATCTCGACAATCTCTCTTGGGGTGGTCGTGCCGACATTAAAAGAAGCTCATTTGATGAAAACCGTCATTGGACAAATCATTTTGCTTGTCGCCGTCATTGCCGATCTCGTCACGATGATTTTGCTCGCTGTATTCGTGTCGGTAAATGGATCGGATGGGGGAAACATGTGGCTTCTGCTCGTGCTGTTTGCTGTTGGAGTCCTTCTTTATTTCATTGCCAAGCGTTTCAAAAACAAACCTCTTTTTGAAGCGTTGTCTACGAGCACGGTGCAGATCGGCACGAGGGCAGTGTTTACATTAATGATTGTGCTCGTTGCTTTGTCAGAATATGTAGGGGCGGAAAATATCCTTGGGGCTTTTCTGGCCGGAGTTCTTGTTTCGCTGCTCGCTCCCAACCATGAACTCGTTCGTCAGCTGGATTCGTTCGGCTATGGTTTTCTAATCCCGATTTTCTTTGTGATGGTCGGGGTCGAACTCGATCTGTGGTCACTGCTAAGCGATAAGAAGATGCTGCTGCTTATTCCCCTGTTAATGATTGCATTTTTTATTTCTAAGATTCTGCCGCTTCTTTACTTAAGAAAATGGTACGACATGAAAACGGTAATGGCTTCGGCCTTTTTGCTGACATCTACTTTATCACTGGTTATTGCTGCGGCCAAAATCGCTGAACGGGTCGGAGTCATCACTTCCCAAATGAGTGGTCTGCTCGTTCTTGTAGCGGTGCTTACTTGCTTAATTACGCCAGTGGTCTTTAAAAAGCTCTTTCCGCCTTATATGAAAGAAGAAAAGCGGATTAACATTGTATTTGTCGGTGCCAACCAGTATACAATGCCGATCTCTAAAGAATTAAAGTCGGCTCTATATGATACCGTTGTTTACCGGAAAAAATCAGACGCAGAAGAGAATAACTTAAGCAATTCATTATTTGATGTCGAGGAACTTGATGATCTTACGGTTGATACGCTCGAGAATACCGGTGTGTTCGCTGCTGATATTGTGGTATTTGCGACCGGTGATTTAGAGCAAAATGCACAGCTGGCGATGGCAGCTAAGTCCAAGGGAACCGAACGTGTTATTGCCCACGTGGAAAAAGAAGAAACAGAGAAAAAATTAATAGAAGAAGGCATCGAAACCTTTTCTTACTTCCTTTCTGCCAAAGCGCTTCTGCGTGCTCTGATTGAGTCGCCGAGCATCATTAGCATCCTGACGAATAAAGAAACTTCGCTATATGAAGTAGAATTGATGAATGACAATTACGAAGGTCTAACCCTTAGGAATTTTCCATTCACCGGCGATGTGATCTTCGTTCGGATATTCCGGGGTAACGAATCCATTGTTCCTCATGGGGATACCGAGCTCCGCCTGCATGATCGGTTGATTTTAACTGGATCAAAGGAATATGTAGATGAGCTGAAAGTGGAATTAGAGTACGGCGGTTAAATGCAAAAAGAAATGTAACAGCGTCCTGAAAGGCTTTGGGCGCTTATTTTTTGGCTATTGGCCGAATTTTAAACCGATGCTTTTCAATTAAAGATTTTCCTGTTCTTTGAATTTTTCATATAAAAAGCATCGGTTGAGAAAACACAAACCGATGCTTTTTTGGATTCAAAAGGTTAACCTACGATATTATAACCGGAGTCAACGTAAATGACTTGTCCAGTAACACTCCGTGATAAATGGCTTAACATCCCAACTGTCATGTCGCCAACTTCTTCTTGTGTAACATTGCGTTTTAAAGGTGCTTTTTCTTCAATAATTCTTAGTATGTCGTTAAATCCAGGGATGCCTTTTGCTGCTAGTGTTCTAATAGCTCCAGCAGAAACAGCATTTACTCTGATATCATCTTTTCCTAATTCGAGCGCTAAATATCTTACGCTTGATTCAAGAGCGGCTTTTGCGATCCCCATAAGGTTGTATTTCTCAACTGCACGTTGTGCGCCTAAATAACTCATGGTCACAATAGAGCCACCTTCTGTCATAAAAGGCTTCGCTTCTCTTGCAATGGCAATTAATGAATATGCACTTGTATCATGTGCAAACGCAAAGCCATCTCTTGATGTATGAATAAACTCACCATGTAAATCTTCAGCGTGAGCAAAAGCAATGGAATGCACGATTCCATGAATGACTCCTACTCTTTCGCCAATTTCTGTAAATGCTTTGTGAATACTTTCATCATCATTTGCATCACATTGGAAAATCAAATCTGTTGGGTGCCCGTTTTTTTCTAATAGCTTGGTCAATTTTTGCAGGGATCTGTCTAAGCGGTATGTATAAATTACATTTGCCCCAGCTTTATAAAGAGATTGTGCAATGCCCCAAGCAATACTTCGCTCATTGGCTACCCCAGTCACAACCACGTTTTTTCCTTCTAGTTTAAGTAAATCTTCCATTTTATCCTCCAATTAATTATTGATAGTTAATTTATATACGTTTTTTATTATACCTGGTTTTAGCATCTGAAACTATATTTGAATTTACTATTATTCATTAATCGTTCCCTGGAATGGAAATCAACAGCCCACATTTACAATCAAAATAAAAAACACTGCAGCAAACTCTCGAATTTCATTGAGTTTGTCTACAGTCTGAAAACCCACCCAAGGCGGGTTTTTTGTTTTTTTCATGAAATGAGGAGAACAGGCATATAAATGAAAAGAAAGCCTTGCAGGAGGTGTAAGTATGAAGAAAAATAAAGAAAAGCGCGAGCCGCTTATGTATATTCATCAGCCCGAATTTGTTTTTCCGGAACCTGTAATGCAAAGCACTTATCACACGAGAAGTCAGCCAGAGCAAATAAAAGAAAAGCAGGTAGAAGATAAACAGGAGAGTAAAGAGCCAGAGAACCGAATTCATGAAGCTGTGAAAAGGGAAAAACCGATGATGGCAGAGAGCAAAAAGAGAAAAAAAGAGCCGGAGACAGCTCCTGTAGAAAGTGAACCATTGGTGGAAGAAAAGCAAGAAATTGGGGAACAGCCTGTCTGGAGAGGCATGAGGCCAGTCAAGAGATTTTATGACATGGAGATGGATGAAAAGCTTCAACACTTAATGACCCAGTTTACTTCCCTTCCCTGTGTATTTGATTGTGGAGAGGTTTCTCATAAAGGCATACTCCGTGAAGTCTCTCCAGATCAGCTGAAAGTACAAACATTAAAGGGTGAAACGGTCATCATTGAACGAAAAGATTTGCAGCATATTCAATTACTTGGTCCGTTGTAAAAAATGAGCGCCCTGGATCAATAGGTTCTTCTCTTTAGAATCGTAAATAATTAAGAGGGGTTTATCAGAATATGAATGGATGGAGCTCCAGTTTACAAATGAAAAAGCAACGGCAACAACCGCTGCTTTTCTTTTTTCACTAGTCACAAATATCTAAATCAATATCTTTGATGCATTGAACAGCGCAGAAGCAATTTAAATCAACAGTAATGCAGCTGAATGTTTTTTCGAAATCTTCCACTTCACACACCTTGCAGAGATCAATACCAGATCCTTCTGCAAGATTGACTGCTCTATGATCTTTTATTGGTTTCAACACACGAAGACGCGCACAGCAGTTATCGAACACCTCTTCCACGCGGAAGAATATAGAAACGCAAGCATCACAGTGGCCGTGGTCAGAGTCTTTGGACTTAAAGAAAGCAAAGAATGGGGAACCGTCTTTTAATGTTAATGTGAAAACACGGGTATCGGCTATATCGCGGACACCAGCTAAATCGCCAAGAGGTTCCGTCAAACAATCTTTACAGCCCCTGCAATCATCACGGTCTGCTGCATCTTGAAGATCTTGGATAGCTCGCAGAACTTCACAAACACAACTAGAATGGTTATCGTTGCATTTACAGCTCATGAGTAAGCTCCTTTCTTCGGGTTATTTTCTTACATTATTAACATATGGCGTTTATGCCAAATGGGTACGGACAATTGCCGTGTTTAACAGGAAAATTTGTGTATGAAAAGAAAGGATAAACGATGACTATTACAATGCTCGATCTTGTTGTTCTTTTCCTTTCGTCTTTCAGGCTGACAAGACTGCTCGTCTTCGATGATATTATGGAGAGGTTTCGAGCTCCCTTTTTTATTGAAGTAGAAGAAACTACAGAAACAGGGGAAAAGGAACTATTTATTGTGCCAAGGCCCCATGGGTTGAGGGGATGGATTGGACGCATGCTGAGCTGCTATTGGTGCACTGGAGTATGGGCTTCTGCTTTTTGCTGCTTGCTCTATCTATTTTTTCCGCCAATTGGATGGTTCTTTTTAATTATTCTTGCTGTAGCCGGTGGTGCCGCATTAATTGAGTCGGTTGTACAGCGATTGATTAGGGAATCAGATTAACTCATTTATATGTGACATCATACAATAATGTGATAGAGAGAAAAGGATGTGAACAATGAATGAATGAGTATCTAAACCCGAATTACGGAAATAAAAAACCGAAAAAGAAATCATCATGCGGCTGTACAGGAAAGAAGAAAAAGAAAAAAAAACCGTCTCAATGAGGGCGGTTTTTTCTTTTGGATAAATAAAAACAGAAAAACAGAAAAAACTAAGCGGTAAATGAAAGAAGAATGGAGGAAGAACATGAAGGCGGTCATTTATGTATTGGCAGCTGTACTACTGGCGGGATGTGGCTTTCAGAAAGAAAGGGACGACAGCCGGCTTGCTTTACTAAAAACAACGAATCCGGAGCCAATACAAATTGAAAAAAACGGGGTTTCTGTGGAAAATATCCGTAAAGAAGTAGAAGCGATAAAAGAAATTTACGATGCCGCTGTTATTAAAGGAGACCATAATATCCTTGTTGCTTACAAAGTCCGTCATTTGGACCGTTTTCAAATGAAGAAAATTGAAAAAAACTTAAAAGAGCGTCTTGAAAAGGAATATGGTCAGGAAACCTTTATCGTATCAAGCGATTATAAAATTTTTCTTGAAGCGGTCCGTCTTCGCGAAGATATCGATTCCGGCAAAACAAATGATAAAGAAGCGGACAAGCGGCTTCATGAAATTATTAAATTAAAACAAGAGCGGACATAAAGGAGAGGACCTATGGCTAACAACAATGAAAAAAAGACACCTACCCAGCAACAGTACGATAAACTCAATCAGAAGCATGAGTTAAAGCGGCCAGTTCTTAAAAATTGCCTGCGTGCTTTTTTTGTTGGTGGAGTGATTTGCACGATTGGTCAGGCGATTACTTATTTCTTTATTTACTTTTTTAACTTTACTGAACAAACAGCTGGCAATCCAACAGTAGCCACTGTGGTGTTTCTTGCTATGCTGTTGACGGGGTTTGGCATTTATGATCATTTGGGGCAGTATGCTGGAGCAGGAAGCTCTGTACCTGTGTCAGGGTTTGGAAATGCGGTGATCTCTGCAGCGATCGAACATCGAACAGAAGGCTTCGTGTTAGGGGTCGGAGGGAATATGTTTAAGCTGGCTGGTTCGGTTATACTGTTCGGCGTGTTTGCCGCATTTGTTATAGCGTTAATCAAGACTATTCTGATGCAGTGGGGCGGGCTGTAATTCATTATAAGGAAGGAGAAGAAAAAATGCTGGCAATGTTTTTTTGGGCTTTTGTCATCGGCGGTCTGATTTGTGTGATCGGACAGCTAATGATGGATGTGGGCAAGCTAACACCAGGCCATACGCTTAGCACATTGGTAGTGGCAGGGGCTATTCTTGCCGGCTTTGACTTGTATGAGCCATTAATTGATTTTGCCGGAGCAGGGGCGACCATTCCAATTACAAGCTTTGGAAACTCGCTTGTTGCGGGAGCGATGCAGGAAGCAGAGAGGCATGGTCTGGTCGGTGTTCTGACCGGTATGTTTGAAGTCACGAGCTCTGGGATTTCTGCAGCGATTGTTTTTGGATTTATCGGTGCCGCTGTATTTAAGCCAAAAGGTTAATCTTCATGTCATTTGCCCAAACGCATCCTCGTTTTCCTCATATAGTAACAGTGTAAAGATGAAAAGCGAGGTGATAAAGATGGGCTATGGTTACGGATATGGCGGCTGTGGTTACGGCGGCTATGGTTATCGCGGTACATCAACATTCGTGTTGATTGTGGTGCTTTTCATTTTGTTAATTATTGTCGGAGCAAGCTTTTACGCCTGCTAATGGCTGTCGAGCTGACGTAAACGGACCATGCAACATTCCATTTACGTTAGCTTTTTTGCTGTTTCAATAAATAGAAGATCCCTCTTTTCTAAGCAAAGGACAGGCCGTTTTTCTGTGTTCATCATGATGAACTTTTTTGAAAATGGAGCATAAGATGAAAAAGAACAGAAGGGGGATGAACCAAGTTGGAAAATGGGTTTTTTAAAAATATTGAACAAAAAACAGGCGTGCGGATGAAGGACATCATGGAACTGGCAAATTCTTTGCAAAATGCTAACTTTAAAGATGAACGGACAGTTCGGGGGATTATTAAACGGGTATCAGCCCTTGCTAACAAGCCTGTACCGCAACAGCTCGAAGACCAGATTGTACAGTCAATTGTAAAAGATGGACAAAAGCTTGATATGCAAACAATTACAGATATGTTAAATAAAAAGAAATAAAAGAAGGAAAATTCAAAAAAATGTTTAATTTATTTAAAACTTGGGTAAAGAAGAAAAAAGTTTTGTGAAGAGAGGAGAAAAGAAAAATGGGCTACATCCTGCCGATCCCGCAATATCAATACAATCAGTATCAAGAACGCGTAGTGAATCATGTTGGTGATAGCTATTCATCCATTGATCCTGTAGAAAGAGTTTCTTTTGGCAAGATACTTGATAACAATTCTGATGCAACGATGGCTTCGGATGATCGTACAGAGGCCCGTCTATCAAAGAAAAAAGAATATGAAGCTTTCCAGGTCCACCTTGCAAAAATAAGCGGCAAAGGTGTACAAATTGATAGGTTTGCCTAGCTTAAAGACAGGTTTTCGGTCCATAGAAAAAAGCTGTTCCACTCGTCTAAGTGGAACAGCTTTTTTGTTTAGCATCTGGTTCTTATATAGATAAGAGAGAATTTGTAGTTAAAAATCTTTTTTCATGGATTTGTGTGGAATGCCGGCATCCATGAATTCTTCTGAGATAATTTCATAACCGAGACGTTCATAAAATGGGATGGCATGCACCTGGGCATCGAGTTTCAAAGCTGGGACCTTTTGCTCTCTGGCTTGCGCCTCGACGGCTTCCATAATTAGACGTCCGGCTCCTTTACCGCGGTAATCAGGTAAAATACAAATACGCTCTGCTTTGCCAAGGCCGTCTTTTATGCGGAAACGTCCGGCTCCACATGGCTTGTTCCCATCATATAAAACGAAATGTACCGCGGAATCTTCATATTCATCAATCTCTATATCGAGAGGAACACGCTGTTCTTCTACAAAGACCTTCTTGCGGACGTCATAAGCGTGTTCACGTTCCTGCTCGTTTTTTACAGTAATTACTTTCACTAGTGATTATCCCTTTCCGAGTAAGAATGTTTCATATACTGTCCATGAACCGTTTTCCAGCTGGTAAAGCAAATGGAAACGATCCACTGTTTCTTCATGGTCAATGTCTGTCATTTTCAAAGAATTGTACACATCATCGTGCTCCAAGTTTGACAGCTTTTGTCCAATAGTTAGGTGAGGCACAAAGGCATATTCAGGCTTGCCGCCAATCATATCCTCTTGATACAAATCTTCATTCAAGGCAGTCAATGAATCACTTGGATCAACTTTCCAATAAATCACATTATTCAATGGATGGAAAGTCTTTACTTTGCTGAGGTGGAACGAGAATGGCTGATGTTTTTTAGCGACTTCTTCTAGCTGGCTTGTTAAGTGCTTTAGATCGCTTTCATCGGCTTCAAATGCACTTTTTAGTGTAATGTGAGGCGGAACGAGTGCATAGTGAGGGTCATATCGCTTTCGGTAGGAATTAGCGAGATCCTGAAGTTTTTTTGATGGGAAAATAACGATACCTAGTTTCATGTTCTTTCTCACTCCTTATAAATAAAAAATAATTATGAATCATCTTTCTATTATAACAAATTTTCTCAATATTCCATAGAAAAGACACTTTTCTGCGAAAATGTTTTTATTCAAACATTGTGAGCAATGCGCGTTTTAAGTCAGGCTGCCAAAATTTCCATGTATGTCCCCCTTGGAATTCATCATAAAAGCACTCAAAGCCTTTCTCGTAAAAAAGGTCGTGAAGCGAGCGGTTCGGTGTCAGGAAATCATCGGTTTCTCCATTCATTCTCGTAACTTTTGTTTCTTCCAGACCAATGACATGGTAAAGGCTCAGGTGTTTATAATCCTCTGCTTCACTGACAGCATTCATGACCTTGTCATCTACATGTGGAGAGTGCATAATTACTTTCCCGAACGTATGCGGATAGCGCAGGGCAGCCATTAGGGAGACCGTAGCTGCCAGTGAGTCACCGGCAAGTGCCCGTCCGTAGCCAACATGATAGCCAGGATACTTTTCATCTAGAAATGGCACGAGCTCGTGCGCTAAAAAGCGAATGTACGCTTCCTGTTTTTGCCCGTCCGGATGATATTTTTGCCATCGGTCTTCCGCATTTCGATAAGGAACACCGACAATAATGAGATTCTCAATTTGTTCTTCCGCGAGCAGTTCATCGGCTATACGCGGAATACGCCCCATCTGAAAATAGTCTTTCCCATCTTGGGCAATTAACAGCGAATATTTATATAACGGGGAAAAATTCGCTGGAAGGTATACAAGCAGCTCGATTTCCTCATCAAGCTCCTTCGAATAAATCGTTTCATCTGTGATTGTGCCGCGCTTTATCGCCATAGCGAACCTCCAAATAATTAATAGTTATCCATCTTTGATTTTAGCACAATTGAGCCGGGCAGTAAGGGATGAAGCCTTCCTAAACTAAGGGCTACCCGCTCGTAATTGGAATAGTTGCAGTATCTGTACCTTAACGGTTATCCAGCATTGTTCACAAATGGATTTTTTTACTATAATAAAATAAAAAAGCCGCCCTGAAAAATCAGGCCGGCTTAGACTATTAACAAAGACGCGCTTTCCTTGTTGCTTATGAACGTTAGGATTGAAAAATAAGCGTTCTCAATCAGCTTTTGCCTACGCGTAGAGAAGCCGTGAGAAAAATTAGGCGGATTGGCTGTTTCTTCGTAAAATGGAAGCAGGATAAGCCGCAAGTATATTAGAAAGCAAAAAGCGCCGCTTTTGTTTGCGATAAAAGCAGTAGGCATAGACAGCAGATGACGAAAGGGACTTCACAACAATATTGCGTCTTGTGATCGTGCCGTCCTGAGCCTGATACATAATGACAAGAGGCAAATTTTCACGCTGGCTTCGCAGTAATAAAGCATTCATGTAAGATCAGCTCCTTGTTCTTATTATACACGAACATGCGTTCTTTATGCAAATCAAATAACAACATTAAGGGGGAAGACATGGGGAAAATAATTGAGGCAACAGAAGCTGGATTTTCGGTGAATGGGAAAGATATTTTAAAGAGGATAACGATGGAGGTAGAAACGGGAGTGTCTGTTGCTGTCATGGGAGCCAATGGTTCAGGAAAAAGCTCACTTATTAAGCTGCTGGCAGGAATCAGCGAACCGCAGACTGGAAGAATTCAACGGAATTTCACCTCGTATGCCTATGTGCCGGAGCACTTTCCTGAGCATCTTTCATTCACCGTGAAGAACTATTTGCAGCTGCTCGCCGGGATGGACCGCAGACAGGAAGGAGAGAAGGCGGCTCACTATGCGAGGCTGTTCGGGCTTGAACCTTTTCTAGATACTCCATTAAAAAAATGTTCGAAGGGAACGAAGCAAAAAGCTGGCTTTATCCAGGCTTTAATGAAAAAGGCAGAGGTGCTTTTTCTCGACGAACCGTTCACCGGCATGGATGAAAGCAGTGTTCAGATAGCGGCTAGTTTGTTGATGGAGTGGAAAGGGACAACTGTATTCACCCTTCATGAAACCGAGCTGGCTTATCAGCTCGCTACACATATCGCTATTCTAGAGAATGGTCATCTTACCTCACTCTCACCTGTACAGCGAACGAGCCATCTGATGGAGATTACCTATCGAATGAATGAAAACAGACTGAAGGCTGTTCAATTAGTGGGTGATACTTACCGGCTGACTGTTGAAGAAACAGAGTCAGATAAAACGATCGGCGAGATTCTGAAAAACAGCGGGCATATTATCGAAGTGAAGGAGAAGGAAGCACGATGAAAACATTTGTTACTTATCAGATGCTCTCTCTATTTCACTCACTGAAATGGATGCCGCCAGCAATTTTGTATGTAGCCTGGCTCTTTAGTCAATACTCTTATCAAAACTTGCCGATCGCTGACAGCCACTCGATCTCGGCGTTCTTTCTCTATCCAGTAGTGGTATGGCTCACCATGATCGTTTTTAACTTGGAAAAAGGCAGTGAAAAACTCATTTTGCTCTCGTATATGCGAAAAAGAGAACACTTTCTTTACGGCAAAATGGTCGTCGTTTTTTTGGGCGGCCTCATACTCGCGGCTGTTTCATTTATGATGCCGATAGTGTTAGGAATCTTCGCAGAACCGCTCACAAGCGAACGCATAGGTCTCTTTTTATACGGTCACATTGTTTTTGTGATGTTAGGTCTCTTTACAGGCAGTCTCTTTAGCGCCACTAGCATGGGCGGGAAAAAATACTCGTGGAGCGGCAGCGCCTTTGTCGTCTGTGCGGCCATTGCTGGCTCTAAAATCATGGATGTGCTTCCAGAAGCATTAAAGTGGATCGTTTTTATCCTGCCACCTGTGACGGCAGTATCCAATACGATAAAAGAAGGAATGTATGACCATCCGGTAGGGATTGTCTGGAGTGTAGCTTACGTGATTATTGGATTCATAGTATTAAGAAGTCTGTTTTTGATGAGGGAAAAAGTAAATTAATAACCAATAGAAAACTTCTCCAAGAAAAACAAAATATCCGTTGACAACTGACCAGAATTTTCATAGAATAGAACTTGTCAGTTGAACGATTCCGTAGCTCAGCTGGGAGAGCGCTACCTTGACAGGGTAGAGGTCGCTGGTTCGAACCCAGTCGGAATCATACCAAAAAGCCCTTGATATCAAGGGCTTTTTTATTTTGTCCTCATACCCTAGCAGTATAAAAAGGTGCAACTGGTCACCAATTGGTCACGTAGGCTTCAAGCGTCTCTTTGATCTCATTCTGGTCACTAATGTGTGATTGATCTTTCTGGCCAAACAGTAATTCACCGAATCTCTTCGCTGTCTCTTTTTGCATGTTGGGAAGAAGGTGGCTATACCGATCTAGGGTCATACGGGTATCAGCATGTCCAAGCCGCTCGGATACAATCTTTGGATGAACACCTTGCTTTAATAACAGAGTTGCATGGGTATGCCGGAGGTCGTGGAAACGAATGTTCTTAACCCCAGCCTTTTTTATGAAGATTTTGAAGTTGCGTCTAAGATTACTCGGATTAATAGGAGTACCTACTTCAGTGGCGTTGACAAGATTCATATCTGTATAAAGCGAACCTACCCGCAGACGATGTTTCTTTTGCTCTAATTTATGACGTTTTAGCTCAGCAATCAGTTCGTCTGGTATTGCAACAGTACGCATACCTGCAGCTGTTTTCGTAGTTGCTTTGAGTGTTTTCCCATCGTTGCTCAATGTTTGTTTAACATAGATAACTCCATCATCCAAATTGACGCCCTCCCAAGAAAGTCCGAGGATTTCTCCTTGTCTCATACCAGTGTTAATGGCAATTAGGTAGACCATATAAAGATGACTTTCTTTAGCGGTTTCTAAAAAGGTCAACACTTCATCTACATCCCATACTTCCATTTCGCTCTTCGATTCTTTCGGGGGATCAACTAGTTTTGCTGCATTTTTTAATACCATATCGAACTTTACTGCTCGTTCTAGTGCATTCACTAGCATCGTATGAACTTTCCTTACTGTGTTATGATTCAAGTGCTTTTCATTTAACAGCTTGGCGTAAAATTGCTGGATATGCATAGGCTTAAGGTTGGCTAAAGTGATATTCTCTAACTCTGGTAAAATATGAGTTCTCAAGTTGTAGTAATACGTTTTATACGTGCTCTCTGCAACGCTTGTTTTCTTAAAATCAAGCCATTGTATTAAGTACTCACCAAGTTTTTGTGATGAGGGCTCAATATAAGTCCCTGTATTCAGTTCGTGCAGTGCTTTTGTAAGAGCCGCTTTTGCTTCTTTCTGTGTTTTAAAGCCTCGCTTCTTTTTTTGCTTTCGCTTGCCATTCGAGTCTTTTCCTTGTTCAATCACGTAATACCATTTACTGCCTTCCTTGCGTACTGATCCTGAATAGCTCATTAAATAGATCTCCCTTCATTGTATAAGTGTATAGAAAAGTGGAGGGGAAACTTACTCCTCTCCACTTTTCAAGCAACCATTACAGGTTAAATGTAAGTATCAGTATTTAATTCATGCAACGCCTTTATAAGAGATGAGTTCACTTCTTCCTCTGTTTTAAACCCACGTTTTTCCTTTTGTGTGTGCTTGCCATTTACACCTTTCCCTAAGTCGATAACATAGTACCATGCAGTACATTCTTTTCTTATAGATCCGGTATAGTCCATAGCGATCCTCTCCTTTCTATTTATGAACATGCTAGGAAAAAGGGAGAGGGGGGTTATTCCTCTCCGCCGTTTAACCAATTAAAAAACACTTCCCGGGAAATCTTTATCCTCTTACCAACCCGAACAACATGAAACTGTCCTGAATTTACTAGTTCGTATGCCTGTCTTCTGCCGATGCCAAGGATGGACTGGATATCTGATACATCCAGAGCGGCGGGGTATAAATTTCCTTCCGTCATGTATAAATCCCTCACTTAAATAGTTGTTTTTTATAAGGCTCTTTAGTGTCCTTTGGTAGTTCTATTGTATCATCAAACAGAGTGTGAATTTAACTATGAAATAAGAATAGGCGTCCGGTCGAACTTGGCCATTCTATTAGGAATAAAGACGGCAACATTTCAAGTGAAGCTTATGTTTCACGAGTAAAATAAACAAGCTCGTAGATGTAGCGTTAAACTTGTTCTTTCTTGCGCTCTCTGGTAGCAGTTGCGTTGTATTTCAGACTGGCCGTCTATACTTTCCCGCTGCGTCCTTCATCAGTATACTCTCCAACAATCTCGATATTTCGATGTTTAGCACATTCTCGATGCAATTCCTTCTGTACCTCGATGCTACACCCCTAAGATGCTTGTTCCTGTCTACTTACACGTGCATAAATGACACCTGTTAGCATGTAAACTTCTCCTTTGTGTATAAATGAATATAAAAAGGAAGAGACTTAAGAAGCCTCTTCCTGGTTAGATTATTCATTAAGTTTGTTGAGCATATTTATTAAACTAGTGGTCCCTCGGGTTCTTCATCATAAAGATCGAGGTAATAGTCTGTATTATCTTCTTCCCCTACTATTTCGAAGAAAGAGTTACAGGGCTCATAATGAGGGTTTCGCAGTTGTTGTTGAATTTGAGGTTCCTTCAATACATCAATGTTATTAATCATTACTTGGGCAAACACCCATTCCTCAGTTCTAATAGGGCATGGATGAGCGGAAAATTCATAAGCTGTTTCTCCACCTTTTTTTGTTCTGATTAAGTTGATATAAAAAGGATCTTTAACAATTGCCCGAACACTAAGAGCGGAAAACCTTTTTTCTGATCGTGTCTGAAATCCTGATTTATTAAGGTCTTCTGCGATACTCGCTAAGCTGTGTGAAAAGGTAATACTCTCGAAGATGTCTTCTAAAGCTTCACATTCTTCCTCATTTATAACGTACCAGTTCTTCTTCAAATGAGGAACGTACTCAATAACATATCCAAAAGGGGGTTGCTTCATGAGATAACTTCCTTTCGACTTAATATTTACAGGTTTTTATTGTTCATGATTTTTTCGTGGGATAGGCAATGAAACCCAATTCCTTTAATACCTTTTTAACGCCTTCTCTTCCTTTCGCTTCTTTTATAGCAACCATCTTCAAAAGAAGCTCTTCCAATATGCTGATCACATACTTTGCGTATTTATCATTGGCAATAAGCTTTATAACCTTCATCTTTAATTCTGCATACTCGGTATCTTCTTCTTTATAGAGAAGCTGAGCCATTTCTAAAGCAAAATCTTTAATAGCTGTTTCCTCTGAATTTAAAGGTTTAATTGGTAATCCGCCTTGTAACCAATCGTTAAAAGAAAGATTGATATGGTGATCATATGAAAGGTTAATCATTTCAAGTAGCAAATTCTTTACTTGATCACGATAGGTTTCTATGATGACTTTTTCTAAGGGCAAATCTAAACCATTTGCTATTTGAATCACTTTCTCAAAAGAAGGAACAAACTTCTCTTTTTCAACGTCCCGAATGTATGTATGAGAAATACCGATACGTTCGCCTAATTCCCTATAGCTTAGTTTCAATTCTTCCCGTCGTTGACTAATCATTTTACTTATAGACATTCATTACCACCTCATTTATATTATATATGTGTTTAAATTACTTTACAATATATTCGCTTATTTTTATCATATTAAATATGAACTTTTGGTTTTTGTAGTTAATTCATTTTACAGATGTGAAAACAAATTGTAAGAGGGGACTGTTGTGTAGTCTTCTGTTTAATATTTTTTAAATTGCTATTGACCAAGGGGGAATTATGTATTAGATAACTATCCACTAATTTGGACAAGGAATATAGTCGGAGACTTACTACTACAAGGCTTGAACACGTATAAAAAGGATGGGATGGCAATGGGTTATTTATATGATGGGCATACTGTAATGAAGATTTTAAGTGGTAAAGGAGTTAGTCAGCGGGTGGAGAGACTTAAAAAGAAAAGTAGCTGCCCCTATGATGGGATTGTGTTTTGTAGTAGGAACTTGCCGAATGACTCGTTCCTTCAATTAATCAAACCTGCACGGCGAGGTGGTCACCCGGTCATCTCTAATAAATACTTTCACTATGAACTGCGTTGCTCGTTGTTTCACTTATTCTGGTTACCTTACTGCAAAAGTGAGTGGTCGACACATATCAGAATCAATCCTAACAAGAAGAGGTTAACCCCTAAAGGTGTCTTGGAGATATTATTACTCGTGTTCGGAGATTTGGATGGTATACATGTTCATTCTTTTGATGAGAAAGTAGACCTGAAAAATCAAACTGTACGAGGTATAGTGAAGAAGCTTTTCGTACCATATGTGCGTTCATTAAAGGATTTTGAATATAAGCAAGAAACATACTACTATGGAGAGAGAAGCGGACAGCAGACTAAGGTATACGACAAAGGTAAAGAACAAGGTACGAAAGAGGGAGAGCTAACGCGTGTTGAAAAAAGAAAGAAATATTCCGGTGATCAGCGACCTACCTTAAAAGAGTTTTTGTTCTCACCAGAAAGCAAAGCTTTATCTTCTCTTGTGTTGGTCGACGTAGATAAGATCGATAAGAGGAAACGCTTAGGTAAATTCATTAAGCAGCATTTAACAATACAAGAGGCGTATCGCAGCATGGATGATGCAATGAGAAAACAATTCAAGCGGCATGAAGGATATACAAATCCATTGATAGATCTTGGAAAAGTTTTTACTGATGATGCTGTAGCATGGATAAGAATATCTTTTTCCGATAAGAATGAAATAGAGCAGGGGCTACTTGATTACAACTCCAGAGAGGAAACGGCAGTATAAAATTAGGCGAAAGTAACGAATGCAATGTTACATTTTTAAGTAACTACTATTCCAGGAAAGAAATAGCGTAGTATCAGTCTTTTATATAGCATAGATCCAGTTACGAAGACGAAAAAGATCGAAAAATTGAATTATGAGCCCATAAAAAGAAGAAGAGACAGCCAAAAAGCACTGTCTCTTCTTTGATGATGATTATAGGTAACCCTTTTCTTTTAATGATACGTATTTTTCAGCGCCGACGATGAGATGATCAAGGACTTCAATGCCGACAACCTTCCCGACCTCTGCCAATCTTTTGGTTACATCAATGTCTTCGCGGCTTGGCGCGGGATTTCCGGTTGGGTGGTTGTGGGCGACGATGGCACTGGCGCAACTACGACGGATTAAATGCTTGAATGTTTCCCTTGGATGCACGATGGATGAATTCAAAGAGCCGACGAATACAGTCTCCCTGAATAAGATCTCATTCTTTGTGTTGAGGCCGAGTACGACGAAATGCTCCTGCGTTAAATATTGCATATCTTTTAAATAGTCGTATGCATCCTGTGGGGAGCGGATCGTAAAGCGTTTTTCGATAGGGCAAGGATTCATACGCGCCAGCTTTAATGCTGCGATGATCTGCTTTGCTTTCACTTTGCCGATGTCGTTAATTTGAAGCAATTCTTCTTCTGTAACTTCAAGAAGCTCTTGAATAGATGGATAGCGGTTGAAGATTTCATTAACGACGTAGCCATCTTCCTTTTCACGGATTGTTGTTGCAAGCAATAATTTGAATGTGTATTTATCAAAAGTTTTCATCATTAGTTCCTCCATTTAGCAGTTGTATTGTTGAAATAAAAAAAGGAGAGACAATGATGTCTCTCCCAACTTGAACCAAATGTTCATGACGAGTTAAAATAAAGTCATAGTTATTTTCCTGAGATGAGTTCATTGGTGGATGAGCTCATCTTTTTTATGCAATAAAAAAGCCCATTGAATGCCGCAGCAATCCATGAGCCGTTAACGATCTTTCTGTTGTATCTCCAATTCTTCTCCCTCCTCAAAAGCATCTTTTAAATGAAGCAAGTCTTGAATGAAGTTAGATGCCTGTTTCTTTGTCAGCTGTGTACTGTGATCGACGTTGTAACTCATCTGCATCATCTCTTTGGCGATTTCAGGGCGCATCTGCAGTTCAGCGACGATGCGAAAGATCATTTGCAACTGGCGTTTTGTTGCTAATTCATCCCCCCCTTTAATAGATGCCTGCTGTTTTGGAAAATCTTCAATATCTTGCGTGAATAATCCGCTCGCACGTGTCGCAGACAACACAGCGTCGATCAGCGCACGTTTCTTTGCCATCTTCAGTACCGTGTTGACGACGGTATAAGGATCTTGTTGCCGGAGGCTGGATTCTTTATTATTGCATGAACCAATTCCTTCAGCTTCGACAATGCCGCTTTCTTTACTAGTCAGCGTTACTTTTATCTCATACGCGAAAATACCCATCGTCCAATCCTCAATACGATTAATCACATTCACTGTTTTTGAGAATCCAAAGACATCACACAGCTTTTCAGCGCCTGGCTTCAGTAATGTTGGTTTAGAAAACCCCTCAACCAGTCCGTAATCGATTCCTTTTACCATTGCTTCCTCAACAAACTCTTTTAGTTGCTCAATTCGCTCCTTTGATTCTGACAACGAAATTACAAGGTTAGGAAGTGAAGCGGATATAGATCGTTCAGAAAATGGTACGACCTTCCTTTTTAAAATCTGATTTTCTACAGTCATATTTCTTGTCATCCTTTCTAGTCAGATTGTTTAAGAGTTTTTCTTTAGTACATTTGCAATCTTTAAAAGTCCGCTTGATGTTTGAGATACGATGAAACGACCTGCTTTGTGCTGCAGCTGATTACCAATGCTGATGGCCTTTAAAGAGACAGTTAGTGTCTTGGAAGCGGCTGAGTGTGCCGAATGATTTAGTTTTTCTAAACTGTCTCGTACACTCTGTAAGACATCTCCACCGTTCTTCTCACTTAATTGAGCGCTGTTTCTTAATCCATCAACAATACGACCCCTAAGCATCTGAGAAGTACAAAGATCATCCTCATACATAGTTTCAATTTCTTCAATAGCAGTTTGGACTTGCTTTCTTTTAGTAATTAAAAGGGTTAGCTTCACGCAGTCGTTACGATCAATCGCATCTACTATATCCCGTCCAATTCCTTCATATTGCTCAACTAAGGATCTGTGGATGGTTCGGATTTCAGAAAGTGAAATATCTTTTCCGTTTATTCGTTCCTGATCTTGATACGTATCCCAAACGTTTTTCTTCATAATAAAATTCCTCCTAATGAATAATAGTTATTATTGTCTTACTGCTGCCGGCTGAAAAAGTGATAGCCTTTTATAGTGAGCTTGATTGAAAGTCCATCCGATGACCGACGATAAACAAGTAACAAACCATCGTCTTCAAGCTGCATAAGATTGATTTCGTGAACGTGGTATTTAGTTAGATATTTGACCGGTACCCATTTGTTTTTTTCTTTTGCGTCAATAAGAATACGAATTAATGAGTGATTCATGACTTTTCCTCCTTTCTTAATTGCGCTCCTCTCACTGCGCTTGTCGTCTCTGTAAAGCAAAAAAACCGCTATTTATCCAAATGGATAAATAACGGTTTATATAAAAGGGGTGGGGCATGAAACGGCAGGGGCCCTTATATCATTAATAAATCGTGCTAGTAAGGGGATTTTTTACATTTTTTCTATCCTCTATTGTGTCATTAAAGAACCATATATAGAATAAGAGTAAGTGTCCAATAATTCCCCTATTTTTACGTCTCTATTCCCATGCGATAATCCTTATTAAATACAATGATGAAAAACCTGTAAATTTTCATTTTTTGAGTACAGATAAAAAAATAAGTGAGGAAGTATAGGCATGCTTGATTTACAATCAAGCTATTTTTACTCATTGCCACACTCATTTTGGATTCTTCAACATTATGAAATCCAAATGGATCGCGTAGGAACTAAACTTGACCTCTAAGGATAAATACTTGTATTTTCATCATAAAAAGCTCTGGATATTGGTATTTCTAATAATGATAATTGTGCTTTCAATTAAGGTATGGATTCTAAGTTAATCAGTCTATCAAACTGTTAAGATAAGCGTGAATTGTCTTGAATATTCTAACCAACTTAAATTTTTTCATTTGAATATGTAGGAGGATGGGGTGCAAATGAAATCTTTTACAATAGAGGACCTTCTAGATCGGGAAGACAATTGGATGGACCGGGAAGGATTAGACGAATTTCAAGAGCGGAACGCCTGGTTGGAAGAAGGTATCGCACTATACAAGCAATTCATCGAAATTGACCGCAAAGAACCGCGTTATGCAATTATGCTAGCTGACCTTTATTTACAACGGGGAAGAGATGAAAAAATGCGGCGGGGAAATTATCAATCTGCCTATAGTATATTAAGAAAATCAACCATTTACGCACCAAATAAGCCTGATGCTTTTTATCATTTATCCTTCATTATGGCTAATGAAGAAAGAAGATGGGAAGCTGTTCTTTTTTATGGAAAAGAAGCGCTTGAAAATGGTCTTCAAGGTGTCCAGAAGCTCAAGCTTCTTTGTAACATGGCGTTGGCTTATAACCGAGTTGGTTACCCATCCAAGGCAGTTGATTATATAAAAAAGGCGCAAGAGTTAAATCAAAGCCATGAGCATGATTGGTTTATTCTACTCTATATGGACAAAATGAAAAAATGCAGAAATGAACCAATCTTGTTGAAATCATCCAATGGAGAGCGGAAAGCTGTTTCAAAAACGGATTACAAAGGAATAAAAGAACAAGCAATGGACGGAACATGCGTGGTGCTGGACCTTTCATCGGATGAAAAGTACTTTTATGCGGATCATGATGCGATACGCCTTGAACGGAAAGAAGCAGAAATCCTTGGTTTTTTAATGGATAATCAAGGCTTATCATGTTCGAAACGAACTATCGAAGAAGCCGTCTGGCTAGATCGGCAAGTAAGTTCAACCGCTGTAAAGCGATATATTTCAAGTTTAAGAAGCAAGCTCCCCCGCGCCATGTCATGCGAGAATATACGTGCCGTTCTTGCCACAGCCGAGGAAGGATATGAATGGAAAGCAGATATACAATCTTACGTTCTCCGTTGAGACAGGGACCGGTTACGAAATCGTAACCGGTCCTCTTTTATACTATAAGTAACAAATAACAACAGGAGAGTGATGAGAAATGAATTTAATGAGATTAGAAATGATGAATGCAACGAAGCGTGTAGCAGAAGCATTGAAAATAAGAGGCTTGTTTATAAGAGAAAGTGACAGTGTAATTATAATGACAACTGAAAACACGGAGAGTGACATCAAACAGGTCCGTATTCTTCTTGAAAAACTAAATATCCCAACGTTCTGGCAAAATAGCCATTCGTTTGAAGTGTTGGTCAATCGACTACCGATAGCAGCTATGAAAAAGATTATGAACGAAAAAGGCCGTTTGTTTCCTATCCGGATGGAAGGATATCATTTTCACTGGCGTTCATTTGTGCAACGTCGATTCGGCATTAAAGTAAATGCGCTGGATCTTGACGCAAACATGGCAATGTTCGTAAAATCACTGAACCTGGCTGGCATTACAGCATTGGCTGGGTGCAATGGCCATCACCGTTTTTCACCGAAAGTGCAACTGTCTGGCGTTTATCAAGGGATATGGTTTAGCATCTTGCAGCAGCGCTATCTAAATGATCTTTCTCTACATTATAAATGGGATGTTTATTTTGGAAGTGAATCAGGAGCGGCTATTGTTGCTAAAAAAGCCATTGATGAAAAATGGAATATGAATTTTATTTATCAAGACACTGTTCAAATGGCCTCTATTTTCCAGCAACATGCTGAAGAAATTCGGGAATTGAAAAAAGCGCACTTTAAACGGAATAAAGAAATGAAGGAGCAAGCAGAAAAGATGTTAAACGAGAAAGAGTACAGTGAGCTGTTGGAATGGATGAAAAAAGAAGTGAGCGGTATATAAGAAACGAAAAAGTATTAACATCAGATTCAAAAAAGATGACAACTGTGGAAATTATGCACAGAAGTAGGGAGAAAGGAGGTTATTTTATATGTTAGTTATGGAAATTAAAAAAATAGGAAAATAGTTATATTTGATGGGATTTGATATAGTAAAAGAGGAACTTTTTTACAATGATTATTTAATCATAAAAGTTAAGTGTTTTGTTAAGGTGAAAAAGGAATTTTAGAACCACATCTTTAGGCTATATTTTAAAATAAAATTAATCTTTTTTAAATAGGTGGGTGCTGTAAATGGGACTGAACCAAAATCAGAAGAAAGCGGTTGAAACAACAGAGGGGCCATTATTAATTATTGCTGGCCCTGGTTCCGGTAAGACATATACTCTCGTAGAGCGAATATATTACCTAATTACCAATAAAAATGTTGCAGCTGAAAATATCTTAGTAGCTACATTTACAGACAAAGCCGCACAAGAACTAATGACAAGGGTTTCTAATCGCCTCCATGAATCTAATATTTCTTTTAATTTAAATGAAATGTATTTAGGTACAATTCATTCAATTTGTTTACGGATTCTAGAAGAAAATAGAGAGTTTACTCGGCTTAAGAAGAACTTTACTTTAATGGATCAATTCGATCAGCAATACTTTCTCTATCAAAAACTATATGAGTATACACAGTTTCCGAATGTAGATTTATTACTTGGAGAGAGAACTTCTAGATGGAAAAAAGCAGAGACATTACTGAAATGGCTTAATAAAGTTAGTGAGGAAATGTTAAATGTTGAACAGTTGAAAAACTCAACAGAGTTGAAAGCGAAAGCTTTAGGTTATTGCTATGAGCTTTACCAACAACATCTTGAAGAAGAGAATGCCCTTGATTTCTCTACAATTCAGTTAGAAGCATACCGTTTGTTGAAAGAATATCCGGAAATTACAACTAATCTTAGTGAAAAGTTGCACTATCTTATGATTGATGAATTTCAAGATACCAACACAATTCAAGAAGAAATAATTTTCTTACTTGCAGGGGAAAGACAAAATATTTGTGTGGTCGGCGATGATGATCAGGGGCTGTATCGATTTAGAGGAGCCACGATTAGAAATATCTTGGAGTTTCCATCAAAATTTAAAAGAGGACAATGTAAAAAAGTGGAGTTATCAATAAACTACCGTTCACATCCATCAATTATCCAGTTTTATAATCAATGGATGGAGCAAAATAATTGGTCACATGAGGGCGAATCGTTTAGATATGATAAAAGAATTGAACCTAATAAAGGTAATTATTTGGATTGTAAAACTGTAATAAGAGTATCGGGTTCAGATGGTTTAGAGAATTGGGAAGAAGAAGTGTATCAATTTCTCGTTTCTATGAAAGAGAAAGGGAAATTGACTGATTGGAACCAAGTAGCTTTCCTATTCCGTTCTGTGAAAAATAAAAAAGTCGTATCACTGGCAAATTATCTAGAAGAAAGAGATATATCTGTTTATTCTCCTAGATCCAATATGTTTTTTGAAAGAGAGGAAATCCGTCTGTTAATAGGAGCGTTTTTATTTTTATTTCCCCAATTTCCCCAAGTAAGGAAATGGGATGAAAATGCTTATTTAGATGAGTGGGAAATGTATGACCAATGTTTAAGAGAGTTTGCTAGTGAGTTGCGAAAGTCTGAAAATCAGGAATTATTGAAATGGTGTCGTAGTCGTGCGAAAGAACATATGAATCTACAACAAAATACTGACTATTCATTTGCCGGTCTTTTTTATCAGCTATTCCAATTTGATTTATTTAGTCATTATTTAGAACAAGACTCCTATAAAGTCAAAGACAGTCGCTCAGTCAGAAATCTGTCACTCTTTTCAAAACTCTTAACAAAGTTTGAGTATCTTCATAGGGCAACAGTTTTCACACCAAAAACAATTAATTTTCATCTTACTACTTTTTTCAACCAGTTTTTACGATTTTTAATTAATGGTGGAATTAATGAGTATGAGGATGAGTCTGAATATGCACCAAGTGGATGTGTATCATTTCTAACGATTCATCAATCAAAAGGCCTGGAATTCCCTATCGTGATTGTTGGCTCCCTAGATACTACACCAAGAAAGCAGTATAGTGATTTAGATGAAGTTCTCCAAGCAAGCTATTATCATAAGGAGCCTTTTGAGCCTCTGGAGCGTACGAAGTATTATGACTTTTGGCGTTTATATTATACTGCTTTTTCAAGAGCACAGAATTTACTCGTCTTAAGTTGTCAAGAAAACACAGCGAGCGGACAAGGTACACGAAGCGTACCTTCGAAACCATTTATTGAGTCATATGGGTTACTTGCTAGTTGGAGAAAAACTAATAGTATATATAATTTAGAAATTGAAAAAGTGAAAGATGTGAATACTAAAAAAGAATATTCCTTTACCTCTCATATTAACATTTTCGAATCGTGTGCTTTGCAGTATAAGTTCTATAAAGAATTTGAGTTTTCTCCTGTTCGTCAAGGTGCAACTTTATTTGGTACGCTTGTTCATCAAACAATAGAAGATATTCATAAATCTGCACTTCGAGGAGAGGAGGAGAAGATTAAAGAAGAAAATATAGAAGACTGGTTTAATGCCAATTACAATAACTTAGTAAAAAAAGAACGTATATATCTTGCCCCTCAAACACAAAAGGCTGCTTTGAAACAGGTATTACAGTATGTAGAAAAGCAGGAGAATAATTGGAATCACGTAAAAGAAGCAGAAATAGATGTTTCATTAGTCAAAGAGCACTATCTCCTTAAAGGAACAATTGATTTAATTCGGGGGGCAAACGAAACAGTTGAAATTATTGATTTTAAATCAGAGAAAAAGCCTGATTTGATCAGGGATGCTGAAATATTATATCATTATAAACGGCAGCTAGAGGTCTACGCTCATTTAATAGAAGAAAGAACCGGACAACAAGTGAGCAAAATGCATCTGTATTACACTGGAGAAGAAGATAGTAATCCATATGTTACTTTCCCTAAGAATACAAAATCTATTGGTAAAACTATCTCGGTTTTTGATGAGATTGTACAAAGAATTGAAGAAAAGGATTTCACAATTAAAAAACGTCCTAAGAAACATTGTCGCAACTGTGATATGCGTTTTTACTGTGATAAGAAACTATAGGGGTGAAGAAATTGTCTACACATGAACAAGACATAAATATAGAACAATACGAGTTTGAACCAATTAAAGGATATCCTATGTTGAATTGGAAGGGGAAACGTCCCTTTCGTTCAACTCAATACTATCCAGCTCAACTAAAAGAGACACACGGTGAAGCTGTTGAGGGTTGGCTAAATAAGATTTTCTGGGGAGATAATATCCAAGTAATGAGCCATATGTTAAAAGAGTACAGAGGAAAAGTTAAATTAGTATATATTGATCCCCCGTTTGATTCTAAAGCTGATTATAAAAAGAAGATTACCTTAAAAGGAAAAAATGTCTCTAATGATCATAATTCATTTGAAGAAAAACAATATACAGATATTTGGATTAGCGATGGATATCTACAATATATATTTGAGAGAATTGTGCTAATTAGAGAATTGTTATCTGATGATGGGAGCCTGTACGTTCACTGTGATTCAAGAAAAAGTCATTATATTAGATGTATACTTGATGAAGTTTTTGGTATGGATAATTTTAGAAATGAAATTAAGTGGAAGCGGCAGCCAGTAAGAGGTGCAAAGGCTAGATCTAAGCAATATGCAAGAAACTCGGATACTATTATTTTTTATTCCAAATCTAATAATTGGACTTGGAATGGGGCATATAAACCTTATGATGAAAAGTTTATTAAAACTAAATTTCGACCTGACGAAAATGGAAGATTGTTCAGAGATTGCGATCTAGGGGATTATTCGGAGGAATCTATAAAGAAATTTGAAGAACAAGGTAAAATATATATTACCTCAGGCAGAAAAAAAAGGCTAAAGAGGTATTTGGATGAAGAAAAGGGAGAATCTCTAGGTGATATTTGGATTGACATTCCAGAGGTTAACTCACAAGCTGCTGAGCGTACAAATTATCCTACTCAAAAGCCCGAAGCATTAATTGAGAGAATAATCAAAGCATCTTCAGCTCCAGGAGATATTATCTTCGATGGATTTATGGGATCAGGTACAACACAAGTTGTTGCAATGAAACTCGGTCGACGTTTTTTGGGAGCAGATATTAATTTAGGGGCAGTTCAAACTACAACTAAAAGACTTGTAAAAATGCTAAACAATTATGAAGAGGAGTTATCAGGATTCGAAGTATATAATGTTAATAATTATGAGGTTTTTCGTAACCCTGTTCAGGCCAAGGAGTTACTCATAGAAGCACTGGAAGTTCAACCAATATATAATAACTCTCTCTATGATGGTGAAAAAGATGGTCGTATGGTTAAAGTTATGCCTGTAAATCGTATTGCCACTAGAGCAGATCTCAATGAGTTAATTACTAATTTTGACTATAAATTGTTTGAAAAACGACAACAAGAAAGCCCGAATCAACCAGTAGAAAGATTATTACTTGTTTGTATGGGTCACGAGCCAGACCTAGCTGCTGCTCTTGAGCAAGAAATTGGTTATAAGATTGATATAGAGGTAGTTGATATTCTGAGAGACAAGACGAATCTCGAGTTCAAACGTGATTCGGAAGCAGAAATTATTGTGAAGGATGATAAGTTAGTTATTAAGAATTTTTATCCAATGAACTTACTTCAAAAGCTAAGCATTATGAAAGAAAATGTGGAAGACTGGAAAGAGTTAGTTGAATCAGTAATGATTGATTGGAATTATGATGGAGCTGTTTTAGAACCTGCAGTAGTTGACATTCCAGAGAGAAATGAACTAGTAACAGGAGAATATAAGGTTCCGGAGGACGCAGGAACTATTCGAGTAAAGATTACTGATCTTCTTTCGGAATCTTTAGAGGTGACTATAGATGGCTAAGACAAAGGACTTCGCCCTAGACTTTGCATTTTTTAATTACTTAAGGGATTTTTATGAAGAAAATCGAGGGAAAATAAGAAATAACTATAGAAATCTTTCAAAGAAGTTTTTGGATTTTAACGATTCGTCCAACCCAAATTCATTTCTTCGCACACCACAGTTTGAAGCATTAGAAATGTACATTTTCTTAAAAGAATATCTAGATAACAGACAAGTTCATCAGATATTTGAGGATTGGTATTATAAAAAAGACCGATTTGAAAAGAGAAGTGACTTAGGATTTACAAAGGGCGAGCAAGGAACATTATTCAGTGTAGACGTGGATCAATATAAAAGTGTTTTTGCTCGTATGAAAAAATTTGCCCAGGAATATCCGAATTATATATTTGCTTTAACGATGGGTACAGGAAAAACAATTTTGATGGCAACTTGTATTTTTTATGAGTTTCTATTAGCAAACAAGTTTCCTAAAGATAAAAAGTATTGTCATAATGCTTTAGTCTTTGCCCCCGACAAAACTGTATTACAATCATTAAAGGAAATTCAAACATTTGACCGGTCAAGTGTTATACCACCTGAATATTTAAATTGGTTAAACACTCATTTAAAAATTCACTTCTTAGAGGATTCCGGAACGACATTAAATACAATTGATCGTTCGAAATATAATATCATCATATCCAATGCACAAAAAATCATTTTAAAACGTCAGCATAAAGAAAAAAGTAAAATCGAACAACTTTTTAATGCCCCTTTATACGATAAGGGAACTGCATACGATGACATATCAGATTTATATGACTTTGATCAACCGGAAGATGAAGGGGAGCTAATCGATAATCAACGCTTTTCAAAGCTAACTCGCCTAGAACAACTAGGGATTTATGTTGATGAGGCTCATCATTCATTTGGAAATGCATTAGCAAAAGACATGGGCCTCAAATCAGCAAAAACGAGTCTAAGATTAACCATTAATGAACTTGCAAAGGCTTTACAAAAATCAGGTACATCAGTAGTTGCATGCTATAACTATACAGGAACACCGTATGCCGGGAAAGAAATCTTTCCAGAAGTGGTTTATGCGTATGGCTTAAAAGATGCAATCGATAAACAGTATCTTAAAAGCGTTACAATTAACGGCTATTCTAACCCAAAGTCAAAAGAATTTCTAAATTTATCCGTTAGAAGCTTCTGGGAAAAGTATAATGAGGGCCGTTATGAAGGAATGCTCCCTAAACTTGCTATCTTCGCTAGTACGATTGAGGAAGTTCAAAATGACCTAAAGCCCGCGTTAGAAGAAATATTAAATGATCTAAATATCCCAACGGACAAGATACTGGTAAACGTTGGCGATGATAAATTAACAACTAACGACGATATCAGAGAATTTAACCGGCTAGATACCCAATCATCTGAAAAGCAGTTCATTCTTCTTGTGAATAAAGGACGTGAAGGCTGGAATTGTAGGTCTTTATTCGGTGTCGCTTTATTTAGAAAGCCGAAATCTAAGATTTTTGTATTGCAAGCAACAATGAGATGCTTAAGGGCGATCGGAGGGGTTCAGGAAAGGGCCAATGTATATCTTTCTGATGAAAATATGCAAATCCTTGAAGAAGAACTAGAACAAAATTTCCGTATGAGTATCAATGATTTATCTAAAAAAGATAGTCAAAATAAGACTTATGATATTCAATTGGTACCACCACCAGTTACAATTAAAGTTAACCGAAAGAAAAAACTACATGAATTGAAAGAAAAAGAATTAGTTAAGGCTGTTGATTTTGAATTTGAAAAGATAGACTTAGAAAAGTACAAATTAATTCATACAGAACAATCGGGGTTAGTAGCAGGTAAAATCAATAGAAAGATTAGTGAAGATTTAACTGATTTTCGTCAAAAGAGAGAATTTAGTCAAATTACACTAGTAGCTGAGATTTCTAGATATTTAAACCGTTCATGTATAGAATTAGACACAATTTTAGCTAAATCCGAACAGGGATATAACATCATATTAGAATATGTAAATATATACAACGAACTCTTGTATGATTGGATTATTCCTAAGCTATTTAATGAAATATATACCTTAGAAAGCTATGAGAAAAAAGAAACAAAAGAAATTAACCTTGTTAAGGAACCAGAGAAAGGCTACTATCAAGTAACTGCAAATCCCAAGCTAGTAGTGGAAATTAATGATATGGCGTTTAAAGATTTTATCGATAAAAGTTTTCATTTAGATACGTACTGCTTTGATTCTAACCCAGAAAAGCGATTCTTTGAGGAAATCATACGTCATGAGGATATAAAAAGGGTTTATTTTACGGGAATGCTTACTCATGGACAATCGGATTTTTATATTCAATATATTGACCCAGCTTCAAACACAGTGAGAAGTTATTACCCTGACTTTTTAATAGAGAAGAATGATGGAAAAATGCTTATCATTGAAATCAAAGGTGATAACAAAATTGATGACCCGATAGTCCAAGCTAAAGAAAAAGCAGCAAGAGAAATAGCCAGTGCCAGCGAAATGGATTACCGTATTATAGTTGGTAGCCAGGTCATGAACGGTAACTCAAAATCAATTCTAGATAAAGTTAATTAAATAGGGCATCAGAGGGCTGCTCAAATTGAAATGAGCAGCTTTTTATCTTCAGTTTAGTTGGAAAAGCTTTTATCATGATTGAGGATAAAGTAGATAACCTTGATCCATGGGAGATGCAGAAATTGGTAGGTGGGCTTCTCAAAGCAATGGAGTACAATGTTCAAATAAGCCCAAAAGGCTCGATGGTGGTGTTGATGTTTTAGCCTACAAAGATGCGTTTGGATTTGAAAGGCCGATTATTAAAGTACAAGTAATATATCGCAAAAACTCGGCGTCAGTACCAGAGATACAGCAGTTGCTAGGAGCTAATCCTATTGATGCTAACATCCTTTTTGTTTCTTTACCTTACACGCTGAAGCGGTAGCAAAGCATAATTCTGTTCGATTAGTCGATTTAGATGAGCTTGTTCGACTTGTTGTGCAATGGTATGAGAAGATGCTAAGAGAAACAAGAGCTTTATTGCCTCTACAGAAGATGTACGTGCCTGAATAAGTTTGGTGGTGGAATATGAAAAAAATGAGCTGGATTTTCACTGTTATTGGCTTTATAACGATTATAAGTAGTGCTTTGTATCCGCTTGATGTAATCAGTAAACAGGCATTTTTGGCACTGCTTATTGGTGGGGCAGGTGTAATGTTTGTTGGTTCAATGATTAGGAGTTTTTCGATTTTAAAAAAATAACAGTATTTGTATTGATAAGATATGAACCGATACTTCACTGTTTGTTGGATGTAAATATGTCCATAAAAAACGGACGCTCTTTTGTCTAAGAGCGTCCGTTTTTTATTTGATTTCTTTATTTCTATTGCCATGTAACCAGTCGAGAGCATTAGCAGGGAAATTTTCTGCTCGAATATTTTCGATGTCTTTTACCGTAAGCTCATACCAGCTTGTATCAACTAATCGATTGCTATATTGTTTCTTAATAAATTGATAATAGAATTTCATGGTATCATACGTTTCAAAGGTATGAACGATTTCAGTATTGTCCCCATTTTGTTCTTTAATAAGGTTGATCTTATGTTGCAAACTAACACTAGTACTATATGAGAATTTGTATAACCCACTAGGAAATACTTGAAATAAAATAACTATCCCTGGCTTTGGTTCTGTGCGTTTTATTTTTTCTTCCTGTCTCTCTTTATACCTTACTTCTTCCTGTTCTCTTTCCAGTTGTATCTTCTCTTTAATTTTTTGATTGTAGGCATCGATCCATTTTTCATCGGTAGCATCAGCGAACTCCAATATTTCTTTGGATAGTTTACGCATGTCTTCAACGTTCCACATATAGCTGCCAAAGAGACTTTGGTCGCTCCTTGCTACGGCTATTCCGCCGCTTTTTATTGGTATCAATGTAACGTTACCTATATGACTATATTCATTGTAGTATCCCATGTGCCTAACAGTATCTATGTCTTCTGCAATCCGTTCATTAAGGGACATAGTACTTAATCTTACCTCTCGTAACTTATCATTCAATTTTTTTAAGTCAATTAACCCTTCTTCATCAAAATCTATGATTTGTCTACCTAGCATAATTTGAAATATTTCTTTTACTTCTTTTGGGGATTTACCGGCTGAGTTCGCAATTTCATTTAGATTGGGGTTATCATACATTAAGCCTGGATGATTTAAATATGCGTTTAAGGTTATGTATTCATCTGGTGTTATTCCTAGCTTTAAAAAGTAGCGGGTAAGGTTTTGAGCTATTTCGAGTGGATTTAAATAAAACATTACTATTTCAATCCTCCTTTTTTTCAATTTCAGCTAACTAATCAAATTAAAGAAAGGGATCTCTTGCTATTTAATTGCCGCTTATCTAGTTTAATATAGCACAAGTGGTTTATGGGGGGATAAGTTATTTCCCACATTTATATCTTGGATTGAATGTTCTTATAATAAAGATACATAAATAAAAGGAGGGATATGTCACTATCTCTCCTTTGATAACTACGTACACAAACGGTGTAGGTAAAAGGTGGAAAGTAACCCACTCAGGATACTTACTCAATAAAGGGGGATTTTAATATGACTATAGAAGCGGAAATTAATATAAGGTGGTCTCTATATACATAAGTTTGTATTTGCTATTCAGAAAAGGAACCATTGCTTGTTCGAACGAATGTTTGATATCGTTCGGAAAATTGACGTCAGCTCGTTGTAGAGTGGGATGCGATTCAGTCTGGGAGAAAGAATTATTACAACTCTACAAAAACTTCCTTATTATTTTAGAAAGGAAAACAGTTTGCTGCAATTATGGTTGAAACGAGACAAGAGTGTCAAGATTAGATTATTTATCTTTACAGTAATGCCGATAGTGAAAATATTCGAAGTATCTGTAACATTTGAGCGGGAATTGCTGTTACTGTTTAATTTTTACCAATGCACGAGTCCATGAAAGAAAGGTTTATCGAAGATTACTGTAGAATTATATGGCTTAAAAGCTATCTAAAGAGATTGAAGATGATTATGAAGCAACTGAGCTATTTTGATGTGAAGATAAATAGCTTGAATATTGTTTCTTTGGTTAGAAAAACGACTCTAAATGTGCCAATAGAAAGGATGGAAGAAACAGAAAATCAAAGTGAGGAAACTCATTGGATTAGGGGTTCGAAAACAAAAGTATATGCACGAGCTAAGGGAGTAATCACCCCCTCTTACTCGATTAATATATCATTGATAGTTTTAGATTAATCCTCTATTCGTTTATCTTCTGGAGGACTAGTAGACCAATCTAGATAGTGACCATTATAATTAATTGTTTTTAGGATTAACTGTTCTAAGTATGAAACCATCGTGGACCACAATAAGAAATCTGCATTTTCAAATTTATATGTTCCATGTGCTGCATTGTTTCTTTTTTTTACGAAATTACGTACAACTGTGTCATCATATTGTATGTTGTATTGATCAAATAAAAATGTAATTCTTGATCGTAAATTTCTCTGCAACAAAGCAGATAACTTTTGTTTAGAGCTACCTTCGCCAAAATCCTGTTTATCAATTTCGCTTAATAGCGGTATTACATTTTGATCAATCCACTTATTGAAGAGAGGATACAGATTTTTTCGAGTACTTTTATCTGTGTAGTGAGTAACGCGTTCGTTTAACACCTCATTCGCAAACTCTTCAATGGATGAAGATAGAGTCACAATGGGCATTGGAAATGTAAGTCTTTCGGATGAAAAATGTAGTCCATCAATTAACTTAATTAAACTAAGATGATAATCTTTGCTTAACTGAATGTATGATGGGAATGTAGATGTGATAAACTGAGTGAACATTCCAGGGCGATCAATAGAAATTAAATTTCTAAAGCTTGAAACATTTGAGTGCTTAGTATTTCGGAAAAACCTAAAACATTCTACGTCATTTTTATAGCCAATAACATATCTCCATAAAACTCTACTACCATATGCCAAAGATATTAATTCTAAAACATAATCCAATACTGTTTTTGCATCTTCAAAATCAATAAGTTGATTATCTTTTGTAAGAGTTATCTTTAACGGGAAGTTAGACTCAAGGATGTTTTTCTCCATGGTATTAAGAGTCCTATTTATATTTTTAAATTCAATTTTATAATTACTTTCTTTATAGGTAAGTACAAAATTTGAATGATTTCTAATAAGTCTTTTACCTATTTTCTCCATTCTGTCGAATTCAATTTTTATATCTGGAACAAAGAAAGACAGACTTGTAAAGTTGGAGGGTTCACCGATCTGAAGCTCATTATAACTAAAACCTAGGTTTACTTTTGAGAAATTCTCCAAATTTTCCTTGTATGAGCTCAATGCTAAACCAGAAGCAATCAACGGCTCTCCGTTTTCACTCTCACCTATAAAACGCCAAGGAAAAAAAGGTATTTCATCTGGTGTATTTAACTCTGTACGTATAAATTCTCCATATATTTCTTCTGTTTTCTTATGAGAAGGAAAGGTAAACTTGAAACTTCCATTCAATAAAGTAGTATCGCTATTATCGACACATTCATATAAGCCATGACCTTTAATTGAAAGAACTTTTTCTAGACGAATTTTTGGTTCCTTAGATTTTAATGTTTTCTTTTTGCTGAGACTACCAAGTAGATAACCTGAAATTCCCGCTAAAAGAGAAGCTGTATAAATTTTTTTCATTTTGCACCTTCCTTATTAAACAACATATTGATAAATACTTAATTAAGTGGATAAAGATCAGGGATGAAAAGAAAATGAAAAATTCACGCAATTTATTCCACTTAAATTTATGGTGGAGTGTTTTCGTAATTAAAAGAACTAGTCATTAACTTGAGATAACAAGTGAATACCTAAAGGAGTATTTTGTATATGGAATAACCCCAAGCTTTTGACATAGGTATGATAATTTTAAGGTCAGGGGAAATACTTTTTGTAAACAGATAACTTTCTAAGTGATCTTTTCTTGTTTAAAAAAATTTATGACTTGCACTAAGTCTTTATAAAGGTTTGGTACATTCTTGTTTCAAGGTTATCCAAAAAACATAAACTATAGGTAACTCATGAACGTATACCATTCCAATTTGTTTTTTCAACATCTTCTTGTAACAATAGTATATAAATGAGTGTCGTAATAGAATATGCTGCTTCATCTATATCTATTGTCTCTTCGAAATTACCTCCGTGAGCTATCTTATCCCGTACTTTAACTAATTTTGTGTAGAACTTATAACATTTTAATTCTTTGTAATTAACAATTTTAAATTCATCTAATACATGATTTAACTTATTTTGCAACTTTTTTTCTTTTGATGAGAACAATCTGATTTTATCTTTAAGTTGATCTGAGATTTTGATTTTCTTACAAAGCTCCAGATATTCTTCGAAAATGTACTCATGCTGTGTATTTATTAAATTGTCTAAGGCAGCAAATAAATTAAAAAACGCCATTTTGTTATTCTTACTCTCCAAGTTTAAGAAGCCATCAATTAAATATTCTAGCCAATTTGGAGTATTAGTTTCATGTTTGATCCCTGTTACATGTATTACGTATATCATGGCGTTATTACTTGCTTCTAGAATTCGATTTCCTGGTCCTGTAAACGTTCCTCTAAAAAGAACATGCCCGTTTAGGTTGTTTAGACTAGATAATTTGAGTTCGAATGAATAATCGCCAGGTATGCCTCTAATTAAAAAGAAATCTTCCTCATAACTTTCGTCAATTTCTATGTAACCATCATCAGTAACTGTAATAGGATCAAAATCCGAAGCCATTCCATAGTCTTCAAGAGTTACGTTGATTATACGACTATATCCTTTTACAAATGTATTCCAAAATATATGTACTTTATTTGAATGTTTGTAGTCCCAATCATCAGTTTCTATATCTCCAGATAAATAATAAGTAGTGTCAGAAATATCTTCTAGTGTATTAATGACAATATGAAATAAGTTATCCCGAATGTAATCCTCAACATATTTCTCGATTTCTTCATAATCATCATCATCTAAGTCAAAACGATTAGCTATTCTATACATCATACTTTCAGAATTAATTTGTTCTATAAGAAATTTGTCCTTTATATTTTTTAATGAGTTAGCCTTTAGCATGTATTAGTCCCCCTTTTTAATATTAGATAACAGTACTATAATACCATTAAATTACTACCTTGTTTATAGTAGGGCAATTTGTTACTGGTCACCAAACTGGTCACACACTCGAAAAAACATCCGAAAACAGCAGGACACATTCTAAAAAAGAAAAGTCCCTAAAACCTTGATAAAAGTAGGCTTAGGGACATTTTAAGAAATTAGTGGAAACATCGCTTTGTGAATTGACAGGGTAGAGGTCGCTGGTTCGAACCCAGTCGGAATCATACGCAAGCGTCAAAACGTTATGAAAGTAGCGTTTCTGGCGCTTTTTTATTTGTGTGGGCTTGTTTGTTGAGCAAGATTTCTCATTTAGCGCACTATGATTCTCTTGACCAATTGATAAGGTACCCGAAGAACCTGCTTACTCTTCTTTAAAAATGGAAAAGCCCGTCTGGCAGCTAACCAGCGGGCTTGTTCATTAATTGATTTTCATATGTTTAATTGCATACTCAAGTCGATCATGGATACCCATGTATGTTTTAGCTTCTCTAGAGCCTTGTTTGCCTACTTCGTAATAAGGATCCTCACTTTGACCTTGGTAACAATAATAATAGTTATTTATCTTTTTAATTAGATAGTAAGGTGCATCTTCAAAGAAGTTTTTCCATAAGGAAGCAGGAATGATATGAATCGATCCAGCGAATGGTGTATAGCCAAGATGAGTATCATTATTATAATAAAAGTTAACTGAAAACACTTTATCCTCATTTATACCTAATCCATCATCAAATACGACTTGAGATTTCATGTAGTTAGGCAATTCTAATTTAAAGTGGTATTTCTCATTAGAAAAAGTAAAGGTTTTAAAATTGTCATTTAAAGCTTTGGCTAGAAAAACAGAAAATTGAGCACGTGTAAGTGTTGTACTTGGTTTAAATGTTCCGTCTGGATACCCTAGAGTAATATTATTCTCAGCTAGAGCAGAGATGTATGGATAAGCCCAATAACTTGGAGGAACATCTTTAAAGCTAGTCTTTTTCGTTGATTTTAATTTAAATCCAGAAGTAAGCATTCTAGCCATTAATTCACGAGTCATCGGTTCATTTGGTTTTAAATACGCACTTTTTGGAAAGATTCCCTCATCTACAATAGCTGCCGCATATTTATAGCCGCTATTCATGGTGGATAAGTCTTTAAAGCCTGGATTTGGTCGGTTAGATAAATCTAGATTTAGAGCCCTCGCCATTAATATCATAGCTTGCAATCGAGTAACCGGTGCTTGCGGGCGAAATGAATTATCGTAAAAACCGTTAATGACTTTTTTGTCTGTTAAGTATGTAATTTCATCTTTTGCCCAATAATCACGGCTCACATCTTTAAACGCAGCCGAAGCAAAGGTAGTGCCTGTAAAAGTTAAACAACAAACTAACAGTAGACTAAATAATCTCTTCATTCAATTGGCCCCTTTTCATTTTCATAATTAAAGAGAATAAGATAAATATTGCTTTACATTTAAGACTCTTAATTCCTTAATTTGAATTGTAATCCATTTAGTGGATGATTATAGATTTATAATACCATGAAAATAGAAGGGCGGAATAAGTGGGGTATAGGAAAACTTATAAAGAGAAAGTGCTTAGCTAATTGCAAAGAGAGTGTTTTTATAGGATACGGTTTATTTTTTTCTCGTGTATGTTCTATATTGAAGTTTTTAAGCCAGGAGCCTTCACAAAAGAACCATTCATTTAAGCTGCCAGGGGAAGAAAATCCAGCCGATGGGCTGCTCGTTATCTGCTACAAATCAGGCTTCTTTATTAAAGAGGCTGAATCAAAAGGTTGTTGAAAAGCGGTCGGCGAAAAAACAGAAGGTTGGATAGGTTTGATTAGATAGTAAAAAAATATTGAATTAATTTTACTATTTATCTGGATGTTTTTTGAAATCCATGTATGATGAATTCATATAATTCCAATAAACAGGGTAATCGAGGTGGGGGACTTGGAGACAGTTCTGCAAGCTAAAGCAATTCAAGATTTGATGGAGTCAGAAGAAAAGTTTTATATTCCTTCATATCAGAGAGGATATCGTTGGTCTAAGTTACAGGTTAGAGAGCTGTTGGATGATTTATGGGAGTTTCATGAGCAGGATCCGGCAAAAGATGAGGTGTACTGGCTTCAGCCAATTATTGTGAAAAAGAATGAAGAAACTTGGGAAGTCATTGATGGACAGCAACGTTTAACGACAATTTTAATTTTGTTGCAATACATAAAGAAGCAAATTCCTTTTTTAGTAGATCACTATTTTTCGATTGATTATGAGACACGCCCAAAGAGTTCAGATTTCTTGAGGGATATAGCTGCCGGTGAGAATATGAAGGATGATAACATTGATTTTTACCACATGTATGAAGCCTATGAGATGATTCAGGAATGGTTTGCAGAGCATAAGCCCCAGGCTGTTATGTTTATAGCACAGCGGTTGCGTGAGCAGGTCAAAGTCATGTGGTATGAAGTGGATGATTCATATGATGCAATTGATATTTTCTCACGTATCAATATTGGAAGGATTCCATTAACCAATGCGGAGTTGATCAAGGCATTGTTCTTAAGCAAAAACCATTTAAGTCAGAATGAAGGCGATGAAGATATTGTACGCTTAAAGCAAATTGAAATTTCTAATGAATGGGATCGTATGGAATATGCTTTGCAAAATGATGAGCTATGGTATTTCTTACAAAACGATACGGATTCGGATTATCAGAACCGGATTGAGTGGCTATTTGATCTTATAGCCAGTGATTATAAGATGGGAGTCGAAAAGAATATCCCTTATTATACCTTCCATGTGTTCAATGAATGGATGAAGAATCAATCAGAAGCGGATAAATCAAAGCATGCTATTATTGAGTCGATTTGGTTAGAGGTTCAACAGCTTTACATGAAAGTGACGGAGTGGTATCAAAATAGAGAGCTCTATCATTACATTGGTTATTTGCTTGCGACAAGTGTATCAATGGAGAGCATCATTCAGAAGTCTAATAACATGAAGAAAGATGCCTTTGTGGAGATTTTAAAAGAAATGATTCGCAGCTCCTTCGAGGATGTTGATATTGTTGGATTAATGTATGAGGATAGCAAGCAGGTACGCCATGTGCTGCTGTTATTTAATATTTTGACATTGCAAAATGACGTGTTATCGAATCAGCGCTTTGATTTTGAACGTTACAAAAAAGAAAAATGGGATATTGAGCACATTCATGCAGTAAAATCGAAGAAGCCACATAGTACGGAAGCGCAGTCTCAATTTCTGAACGAAGCACTTCCATATGTGAAGGATGAAGAGCTTCGCCTGGCTATCAACTCTTTTTTAGCTGCCTATGACCAAGAGCAATTCGAAGGGTTATTTGAGCGCATAGTAGATGAATTTGGGGATGATGAGACGAATAACATTTCAAATTTAACACTACTTGATGCCACAACGAACCGTTCTTATAAAAACGCCATTTTCCCTAAAAAACGCCAAATCTTAATTGAACGTGATAAAACAGGTGTTTATATTCCGGCATGCACGAGAAATGTCTTCTTAAAATACTACAACCCTGACGTGACACAAATGAATTACTGGGGGAAGAAAGACCGGGAGCATTATATCAATGCAATGGTTACGGCGCTTAGTACCGTGATACCAAGCGTGAAGGAGAGTGCGTATATATGAGTAAAGCAAAGACATATGCATTTTGGAAGCTCATTCAAGAAGAGCACATTAACCGCATTGAGATTCCAATCATCCAGCGAGACTATGCGCAGGGGCGACAAACAAAAGATGTCGAGCAGGTACGTGACAGCTTTTTGAAGGTATTATTCAAGAGCCTTGAGACGAAGGAAACGATTGAGCTGGATTTCATTTACGGTACGGTAAATGCACAAGGGGTGTTTGCCCCTTTAGACGGTCAGCAGCGTTTAACAACACTGTACCTTCTGCATTGGTATAGTGCGATGCGTGAAGGAAGAATGGATGAAGCTCGTGGCATTTTAGCAAAGTTTTCGTATGAAACTCGCAGTAGCAGCAAAGCTTTTTGTCGTATGCTTGTGCAACTAGAAGGTATTGATTTTGATAAAGCGACCATTAGCAGGGAAATTCAAAATGTACCAGATTTCTTCTTAATATGGAATCAGGATCCGACTGTGAAGGCGATGCTTGTCGTGCTTGATGCTATTCATAAGTTGTATGAGAACAAGCTGTATGACACATTGACGAATGATTGCCCTATTCAGTTTAAATTTATCGACTTGGATACATTCCATTTAGAAGATACGCTTTATATTAAAATGAATGCAAGAGGAAAGCCGCTAACACCTTTTGAAAACTTCAAGGCGAAGCTGCAGGCATACATGGAGCAACTAGTGAGCCAAGACAAAATTACCACTCATTTTTCGAAACAACTTCTGTTGAAAATGGATAATCAATGGGCTGATTTCTTCTGGGAAAGCCAAAAGAAACTTTATAATCAGGCATATTTACAGTTTATTCAAGTTGTTATTACAAATCAATTGGCCTTACACAAAGAAAATAATGAGCGGGTATCAATGCTTGTCAGCCAAGAACATGCAGTGAGCTTTGAAGAGATTGTGAAGGCACAGTTGGATGACACAGATTGGTTATATAGATTAGAAGCAACAGTGGATGCATTCATTCGCAGGGAACAAGATCATATTCCAATGGCTGTTATAGATGGCGAACAATTAGTGCGTCGTTCAATGTCTAGTGAAATTACCTATGCGGATCGTCTGCGGTTATTTGCGTTTACGGTATATGCGTCGCAAGTGTCAGATGTTGATAAGGAAACTCTCAGCACCTGGATGAGATTTATACGTAATGTGACGGAAAGTACACTTTATAATTCTGTTACGGATTACATAAACTCGGCGCGTGCCATCCAGCAGCTTGCGTCACATATCGATGACTTCTATACGTATTTAGCAAGGCCTGCAACGAAGCTTCAAGGATTTTATGGAGCGCAACTTGAACAGGAGAGAAAAAAGGCCCAATTGCTATTATCGCATGCCGATTGGGGACCGTTACTCAAAAAAGCAGAGGATTATCCTTATTTTAAGGGAGACATCGGCTTTTTACTCGGATTTGCAGGGGTAACATCCGCAGCAGAAATTGCTGAATGGAGTGAGGGAACGCATGCAACGGCTCAAAAACAATTTATATTTTACTATGAGCGTGCGGTTGCTATTTTTGGATCAGAAAAACTAAATGTTGATAAGAATTTATTCACACGTGCGCTATTAACATTCGGTGATTACACATTGAAGAAGGGACGCAACTATAGTTTCTTAACAGAAGGGTTTGATCGTGATATTAGTTGGAAACGACTGTTGCGAGAGGAGAATGTATGTTATTTGAAAGACTTGTTCGATGTAGTAGATATACATAATATCGAGGCAAGTTTACAGAGTATCATAGAAAATTCCGATGTAGAAGATTGGCGTCGTTATTTCATAAACTATCCAATGATTTTGAATGAAACATGCGGTTCGAAAAGATTTATTCGTTATAACGATGAAAATGAGATTCTTCTATTAGAAAGCAGTGCAACGAATGGATATTGCCAAGAATATTACAGCTATGCACTGCATGCGGCGTTAGAAGAAAAAAATATTAAATCTGATTATTATCATTCTTTAGGACGCGATGGTGAAAAGTATGTAAATATCCCAAAATTGGGCTGGAACATCTCCTTTGAAAACGGCAAGTTTATTTGGAGAAATGATACGGATCAAGAGTGGGAAAGTGAATCTCTAGAGGATGTTGTGTCGGAGCTTGAAAAGGAACTAAATACATTGAAGGTATAGATAAGGGAGCCTCATGTAGTTGCATGAGGCATTTTACTTTTTTCGGCATTAAAGTGGAGAAGGCTCCCCCTTTACATCTTTTCAAGGGCAACCGTTCCGCACGAAATAGCTTTCATTGTGTTCTGAGTGATTGTCATTAAAAATTTACAAAAATCGGTCAAATGCTAAATGTTTTGGCCGATAAAAGAACAGTACATTTATATGCATACATTTACAGTAACAAAGGAGAATGGGAAATGAATAGCTTAGAACAAGCTTTGTCTGTGGCACCAATACTCACACAGCTGCTTAAGGACGAAGATTTTATCGTGGCGGTTACGGATACAGAGAAATACCTTTACGCGACGCCGGGCAAGTTTTTAGATCCGGGAATCGTAAGTGGACAGCCTTTCTTCGATCACGATTTATTTGGCCAAGTAAGAGAGAAGTTGAGAAGAGTAGAAATCTTAACTCCTCCTGAATATGGGGCGCCTTTTAAAGGGATTGGCTATCCTTTATTTGATGAAAATAGAAATTTTATTGGATCATTAGGCTTTGGCATTAGTTTGAAGAAAGAGTATGCCCTCAGAGACATTATTGCCAATCTAAATGGAATATCAAATGCCATTGGAGAAAGAACCCAAAACATTACCGCCCATGCAGAGGAGCTCTCAGCTACAATTGAAGAAATTTCTGCCTCTTCAGAGAATACGATGCAGCACGCGGAAGAAATGAATGATGTGATTTCTTTTATAGACAATGTGGCCCAGCAGTCCAACTTGCTCGGTCTAAATGCCTCCATTGAAGCGGCAAGGGCAGGAGAATATGGCAAGACGTTTTCTGTGGTGGCAACGGAAATAAGAAAACTGTCCAGTAACACAGGAGAAGCCTCCAAGAAAATTGGTACCTTCTTAGAAAATATGAGGGAACAGATCACAGCCGTAACGCAAAGTATTAGGGATATTGAGAAGTCATCGACTGAATTAAGCTCCAATACGGAAACGTTTACTCAGGTTACAGAAGAACTGAACGAATTAGGCCAAACTCTTGATAGTTTTATAAGCGGCTTGTTGAAGCAAAATTAAAAGCATTACAGCGAATGCTTGGATTCCTATGATTACCTTCTAATCCATATTGAGGAAGTCAAATGATTGGAAAGTAAAGAATATACAACAAAAATATTCAAAAAAAGGAACGGCTTAACTAAGTTAAGCCGTTCCTTTTTTTGAATAGCCGTAAGAAAACAGGCAAAAATCAACGGTTTGGAAATTGTTTGTATAAAGCCCTTAATTTTCTGAACATATTTACAAAACCTTTACAAAGAGTTCAATGGAAATTAACAAAAAGACGTTATTCTTAACAAAGAATCAACATTCAACAAAATTAACTTGCCAATAAATCATCTTGGGGGTAAAAACATGAGGCTTATAAAAAAAGCAACGAATAGATTAGTAATGCTAGCCTTAGTTGCCGTTTTATCAGCGTGTGGAATACAGAAAGACGATGAAATAGCGTCGGCAAATGAAGGGAAAGCTACAATCTCTATCTCGGGGTCTACGTCTGTAGGACCATTAGCCGAAAAGTTAGCGTTTAAATATGAAGAGAAGAACGATGTCAATATAGAGATTAATCAAATAGGATCTTCTGCGGGTATCACAAATGCAATCAACGGTGTGTCAGAGATCGGCATGTCTTCACGTGATTTGAAACTGGAAGAAAAAGCTAGCGGGCTGAAAGAGGTAGTCATTGCTTATGATGGAATCGTCGTCGTCGCCCATCCTAGCAACAAAGTTAATAATCTTACGACGGAGCAAGTAAAGCAAATTTTTACTGGAGAGATTACGAACTGGAAGGAAGTTGGAGGAGAGGACAAGGAAATAGTAGTCGTTTCTCGTGAAGACGGTTCGGGCTCACGTGATGCCTTCCAAGAAATTGTCGGCTACACTTCAGGCGAATTAGTGAGAAGTGCCATTATTGCAAGCGGCAACGGCAATATTAAAACGACTGTTGCGACAAATGAGCATGCAATAGGATTTATTTCTTTTGAATATATGGATGACTCTGTTTCCTCTCTAAAGATTAATGGAGTGGAAGCGACGGCGGAAAATGTCCTTCAACAGAAATATAGTCTGTCACGCCCCTTCTTATTTGTCCATAAGGAAGATCAGCTGACGGATGCAGGACAACAATTCGTTGATTATATTTTAAGTTCAGAGGGACAAGCTATTGTTTCCGAAACAGGGGCTATACCAGTAAATTAACGTTTATAGATTTTATATCTAACATCGTGGAAATCTAAAAGTGATCTGGGAGGAATGTAGCATGACAAGCCCGCTTATGGAAAAACCAATCATAGATAACGGTAAATCAAATAAAAATAAATATGTGATGGAGAAGGTTTCATCTAGAATTTTCTTGTTTTGTGCCCTTCTATCAGTCGTCAGTTTATTGCTAATCATTGGATTCGTATTTTATAAAGGCTCCTATCCATTTATAAAAGAAGGTTATAGCTTTATAGATTTCATTTTTGGAGTAGATTGGGTACCAAGTGAAGATAAATTCGGCATATTTCCAATGATTGTGGCATCAATCTATGCGACCATTGGCGCTTTAATGATTGGTGTGCCGGTCGGTCTGTTTACAGCGATTTTTCTATCAGAGATTGCCCCTAAAAACGTAGCAAAAATTATTTCGCCGGCTGTACAGTTGCTGGCAGGGATCCCGTCTGTTTTATATGGTGTATTCGGATTGGCTATTATCGTTCCTTTGCTGCAGAACAACCTGGGGTTAGTCAAAGGGCAAAGCTTATTGGCTGTCATTCTTGTGTTAGCTATCATGATGCTGCCAACGATTGTAACGGTAGCTGAAATAGCCATTCGCGCCGTTCCAAAAACATACCGTGAGGGGTCCTTGGCTCTTGGCGCTTCAAAAATTGGAACGATTTTTAAAGTAGTTGTACCAGCAGCCAAATCAGGAATTATGGCAGCCATTGTATTGGGATTAGGGAGAGCCATTGGAGAAACAATGGCTGTTATATTGGTCGCGGGGAACAGTCTAATCGTCCCTGCAAGCTTAACAGATAGTGTCCGCCCGTTGACGACAAACATTGCGTTAGAAATGGGCTATGCATCCGGCGTTCATCAAGAGATGCTGTTTGCGACTGGTATTATTTTATTCTCCTTTATCTTGTTGTTAAACTTCGTATTAGCAAAAATCAGTGCAAAGGGTGGTAAGTAAAATGAAAAGGTGGAAAGATAACTTGCTGCATGGGCTTCTCTGGTTCTCAGCCATCTTGACTGTTGCCGTCCTTGTGGTCATTGTAGGGTTCATCTTTTACAAAGGGGTTAGGCTAATTAACTTTGAGTTCATCTTTGGTGATTATTCACCAACGGGCGGTGGCGGTATTTGGCCGATGATTGTGACAACTATGTATACCATTATTATTTCATTAGTAATTGCAACACCAATCGGGATTTTGGCGGCCGTGTATCTGCAAGAATACGCTAAACAAGGCCGATTAGTAAATGTCATTCGTTTTGCTACAGAAAGCTTAACAGGGATTCCTTCTATCATCTATGGATTATTCGGAGCCGTATTCTTTGTCACTACGTTGAAATTAGGCATGTCGATCATAGCGGCCTCGCTGACTCTGACTATTATTGTATTGCCGGTCATCATCCGAACGACAGAAGAAGCCTTAAAGACGGTACCGCAGTCATACAGAGAAGGCTCTCTCGCATTAGGGACAACGAAGCTGCAAACTTTATATAAAGTGATTTTGCCAAGTGCCATGCCAGGGATCTTATCGGGAATTATTCTCTCAATGGGGAGGATTGTCGGTGAATCGGCTGCCATATTTTTAACAGCTGGAACGGTAGCAGCCATGCCTGAAAGTATTTTCTCATCTGCCAGAACGTTAACGGTCCACTCCTATTTGGTGACACAGGAGGCCGGAGACATTGAACTGGCAGCGGCCATTGGGATTGTACTAATTGTGATGATCGTGGTTCTCAACTTTGTGGCGACATTTATCTCAAAGAAATTAAATAAAGCTGACTATTAAATGAGGTGTGATATATGAGTGTAGCAATGATGGAGCGGAACGCAGAAGTAAAGGCGGAAAGGTTCCCGCCAATGAAACAGCATTCAGAGGGAACAACGAAAATTAGTGTAAAAGATTTGAACTTATTTTATGGAGAAAAACAGGCACTCTATAATGTGTCAATGAATATTGAAGAAAAGAAGGTGACAGCCTTAATCGGTCCTTCCGGCTGCGGGAAGTCCACTTTCCTGCGAACGTTAAACCGAATGAATGATTTGATCGCTGGAGTAAAAATTAGCGGTGATATTATCATTGATCATGAAAATATATATCAATCTAACGATGTGATTAAGCTCCGCACAAAGGTCGGAATGGTCTTCCAAAAGCCCAACCTATTTCCGATGAGCATTTATGATAATGTCGCATACGGACCCCGGGCGCAGGGAGTAACAAATAAAAAAGAATTGAATCGGATTGTGGAGGAAAGCTTACGCGGTGCGGCCATTTGGGACGAAGTGAAAGACCGCCTGAAATCCTCAGCTCTCGGACTATCAGGCGGTCAGCAGCAGCGTGTTTGCATTGCGCGTGCCATCGCAATGAAGCCGGAAGTGATATTAATGGATGAACCTACTTCGGCATTAGATCCGATTTCTACGCTGAAAGTAGAAGAATTGATTGCACAATTGAAGAAGAACTATACAATTGTTATCGTTACTCACAATATGCAGCAGGCAGCGCGTGTATCCGACAAAACCGCTTTCTTCTTAAATGGCGAAATTGTTGAATATGATGTAACCAATCATATTTTTTCACATCCAAAGGATCAGAGAACGGAAGATTATGTCACCGGCCGTTTTGGGTAATTAGAGAGGGAAGAATAAATAGTGAAATTCTTAGACTGCCAAGTGCCTGGATAATGAGGACTTGGCAGTCATTTTTTTGAATAGTAAAAGGAAGAGTCAATTAATCAGAAAACGACCTTTTCATCAGTCTTTATCCAATTTAATTCTTTCGTGCTCGCATCTTTTGACCATTGAGTCGGCATTTCTTGATCTGAAATGACAACATCGATAGATGACAAGGAATCAATATGAAACAAAGCCCTTTGATTAAATTTAGAAGAATCGGCCACAACATATATTTGCTTTGATCTCTTAATGATAATGGAAGAGGCAGTGGCTTCATCCACATCGAAATCACAAATTCCCTCCTGGCTTATTCCTCCACATGAGATAAACGCTTTATCAAAATAAAAATATTCTAGCAGCTGATTGGTAATGGAGCCGCTGATCGAACGTTGCTGTGGATTAGATGTTCCTCCAAGTATGATGACTTTCCCGTTAAAAGTGTTAGCTTCTAATCGATTATTTAAGATGACAGCTGCGGCTAAAGAATTGGTTACAATCGTGACATTTCTTACGTGTTTAATCGAGTTTGCAACATGTAAGGTGGTTGAGCCGGCATCAAGAGCAATGGTTTCGCCATCCTTAATAAAGGAAGCGGCGACTTCTCCTATGAGTTGCTTCTGATGATGGGCGATGCCAACTTTATGGTTGAAATCAGGCTCATTGCTTATCCCAGCATATTTAACCGCTCCACCATGGATTCTGCGTAATTTCTTTTTCTCCTCAAGGGCACTTAAATCTTTCCGAATGGTTTCAGGTGTGACGTTTAATTTTAAAGCTAGATCCATGACGTTGACTTTTATTTTCACATCAAGTTCTCGCAGAATGATTTTATGTCTTTCTGATAGTAAAGACTTATTCATACTATTTCTCCCACACTTCTACAATTTTCTTAGTCTTTCTTAATTGTAAAAACGAATTATAAAGAAAGATTTTCAGTTTCGTTAATTTTTCAAAAATATTTAGTAAAACAAAAGAGACATCAGCTGATTTATCTGTCTTTTCGACTATGAACATGATGGTTCCTAATTCTTAGAAAGGGTGCCATGATTGGATCCATGAATAGTTTGCTTTCTTTGATGCTTTTGTTTTCTTTACTTATTTTTTGGCTTAACTTCATAATCCACCAATATTAGTAGATTAAGCTTAAAGGGAGAAAAGAGGACAGAACACTCTATCAATGACAAGCAGGATGAAAGAATGGGGAGGTATGCTAAATGAGTAATGAAGAGATGAGTAAAGGGTTAGACAGAAGAAGTTTTATTAAAATTGGTGGGATGAGTACCCTTGCCTTAACCCTTGCCTCTGCTGGGATGCCGGGAGATTTATTCGGCAATGCGACAGCATTAGCCAAAGACAATCAAGCAGCCAAATTGAAATTTAATTCTGATGGAAGGTTTAAAATTGTGCAATTTAATGATCCACAAGACGATGAACGAATTGATCGCAGAACCATTCAGTTAATGGAAAAGGTTTTAGATGCTGAAAAGCCTGATTTTGTAGTGATCAATGGAGACATGTTAGCAAGCGGGCCTGATACTCCATTGGAAGTAAAGCAAGCGATTAATAATCTTGCTCAGCCAATGGAGAAGAGAAAGATTCAGTGGGCGGTGACATTCGGAAATCATGATGAAGATGCCACGCCAAAAAATGGCCTTGATGAGGAGGATATGCTCAAAATCTATATGTCGTATCCGTACAATAGGAACCAGCCGAGTGAAAAAGGTGTAACAGGAACAGGAAATTCCTATCTGCTTATCAATAATTCTAAAGGAACGACACCTGCCTTTAATTTATGGTTAATGGATAGTGGAAGATATGCGCCAAAGGAAATCGCCGGGCAGGATTTTGAAGGCTATCCTCATTGGGACTGGTTGCGCTTTGATCAGGTGAACTGGTATTATGAAACGTCTAAGAAATTAGAGAAAAGATTGAATCGTAAAGTTCCATCCCTTATGTTCATGCATATTCCTTTATGGGAACATCGCTATATGTGGTTTGCCAGCAAAGAGGAAATGTCAGAATCAAAGCATGCGTTAGCTGTGAAAAAACATAGTATCACAGGGGAAAGAAACGAAAATGAATGTCCAGGACCATTCAATAGTGGCATGTTTTCAGCCATTTTGCACCGCGGGGATGTAAAGGGCGTCTTCTGTGGGCATGATCATATCAACACCTATGCAGGGAATTATTATGGGGTAATGCTTGGCTATGCAGGCAATTGCGGGTTCGGGGCTTACGGGCTTTCCGGGGCAGAAAGAAATAGACTGCGCGGGGCCAGAGTATTCAATCTAGATGAAAAGAAAGAAAATGTTCTCGTCGATACATATATGGTTTTTGCAAAAGATTATGGCATTGATTTAACGGCCAACGATCAAAGTATCGATCCATTGCCATTGAAGGATAAGCCAAAAACTGTAACAAGCAAATAAATAGAGAAATAGCTCAAAAGGGGAAGTGAGGATTCACCTTCCCTTGTTAGATAGGCCGCTTCGGGATAGATCCAAGCGGTTTGTATCATGGTCAGTTAGAAGATTTATTTTTTAATCCCATAAGAGGGGTCCCGTACAATAAAAGCACCTGGATATATTCTGTTGTACTAACTTCCACATTTAGTTTAAAGATCAGAAGGCCGATCCACTTGGATTGGCCTTCTAAACTATGTCAAGGAGTAAGCAGGATTACTTTGAATGAACCTTTTTCCCCTGAACCCAGACTTCACGGATGTTTTCCGGACGGGCGAGATACATGATTTTTTGGAAGACATTATGCAAGTCTTCATTCACGTCGAAGATAGGCAGTTTGGCAGCTGCCGCTTTCGTATCGATGACTTGTACGTCCCACACATAGTTTTCCTGCAGGCGGCCGATGGGCAAGCTTAAACTTTCGCCGCCGCCAGCTGTTGCTAAATAGAAGGCTTCATTAATCGTAATACGTGATTGCGGCACACCGCGATCTTCAGCAGGCAGAGCGGGGTTCACACCATCTTCTAACATTCGCGATGAGATGATTGCTTGCCTTACATTATCAAACAGGCTAGGTGAAAAACCGCCAGAAATATCAGATCCTAAGCCAATCTCAACGTCCTTCGAGTGAAAGTGAGCGATGGGAATGACGCTGTTGGCAAAGTAAGCATTGGATATTGGACAGTGAGCGATGGCCGTTCCTGTTTCAGCAAACAATTCTGCATCATGATCATCTAGGAAGTTACAGTGGGCCATTACCGACTTATCATGCAACAGACCAAACTCATGCAAAGCAAAGGCATCATGTTTATCAAATCGGTCTTTCACGTACCCATGCGCCCAGTCACTTTCGCTGCAGTGTGATTGGACATGTGTATCATATTTGGCCGTCAATTCCCCTAAACCTTTTAGTGTGTCATTTGTACAGCTTGGGATAAAGCGTGGGGTCACCACCGGATAAACTCCTTGCTTAGCGGTCTTTGCTAACTCCTTAACAGCTAAAATAAACTCCTCCGTATCAGCTAGTGCTGTTTGCGTATCAGCATCACGATAATAGGTCGGCGTTTGTTCAGGATTGTCCATGACAACTTTCCCGACGAGCCCTCGTTGTCCTTTCTTCGCACAGATCTCAGCCAGCAGCACACTAGCCTCTTTGTGCACAGTCGCGAAATAAAGGGCGGTCGTGGTTCCATGCGCAAGCAAAGTGCTGACTAAGTCGTTATAGACATTTTCGGCGAAAGTCAGATCTGAAAATTTGGCCTCAAGCGGAAAGGTGTATGTATGTAACCAGTCATAGAGCGGGAGATCCAGCGCCGTTCCTGCTTGAGCCCATTGAGGGGCGTGCACATGTAAATCGATAAAACCCGGCAAGAAAAACTGCCCTTCAGCTAAATGATGAAAGTGATCTTCTCCTTCATAAGCATCCACCAGCTGTTGATAGTCCGCCTCTTCCGGTGCAACAATTTTTTCAATCATGCCGTCACTGTTAATACAGAAAAGATAATCTTTTAAAACTTGAATGTCTTTAGGAGACGTACTGGAAAAAGCTGTTCCTTGAAAAATATCCATATATTTTTTCATGATTATCACCTTAATGTTCGTTTTTATAGATTCATACTAGTGATTATAAGGGAAAAAAAATAGCAGGTCTAGAAGAAAACGAAGGAACCCCTTGTTTTCTCCCAATGACTGTTCATTTTAACGAATGCTCATTATCCAACGAATTTTTTATCGGGGAGAGAGAAAAAAAGAGGAGCAACAAGGCTCATTAGAGTCATAAATACTTGATAAGTAGAGGAACGGATTTTCATTTTTTAGAGGGCTTCTATTCCTTGTAATAACCGCCATCCAGCCTATTTACTTTTTATTTTAGCTAGTATAAATACCTGAAAAAGTTCAACTCTTCTCAACTATGCTAAGTATATTTTATCATTTTTTACCAAAATATCATTTGGATATTTACACCATTTATTAACGAGTTATATAATCAAATTGTTTCGACTATCAAAATAATAGCTTACTAGGGGGTAAACATGGGGAAAAAGAAGCGGAATTCAACGTTGCTTTCAAGTTGGGCTGCCAGTGCTATTGCAGCGTCGGCCATATTTACGGGAGGTTTTGTAAGCGCTAACATTCATCCTTCAGCTGCCTCTGCAGCGGCAATCGAGTCTCCAGACATAGATGTAAATATTATTAACGAAGATCGCATTGCCAAGAGTTTAAAAGATCAGGGACTGCTGGCGAAAAATGCTTCTTCGGCAGAAACTCAGAAGGCAGTAAAGCAATATATCAAGAAAAAGCAAGGGGAAAAACAGCCTGGCAATCATAAGAAATATACAGATGAAAAACACGAAAAATTTGACAAAAAAACGAAGGATTTTTTAACAAAGCAAAAAGATAAACTCGCGAAGCAGCTTAATAAAGGCCATGAAAACTTTAAAAAAGGAAAACCAAACGGCGCCGTGAAGGTAAATCCTGCCAAACAAGCAAACTATAATGGGAGCGTCCGCCAGGATAAAGTGTTGGTTCTATTAACTGAGTTTAGCGATTTTAAACATAATAATGTCGTTCAAGAAGATGGTTATATGTTTGCGGATGATTTTAATAAAGAGCATTATGAAAAATTAATGTTTGGCGATCAGGAATTTACTTTGTTTAACGGAGATAAAGTAAAGACGTTTAAACAATTTTACGAGGAGCAGTCCGGGGGCAGCTACACAGTAGACGGCACGGTATCTGACTGGTTAACACTTCCGGGAACGGCCAAGGAATATGGAGATGATAATCCAAACGGCGGTCATGATAATATGGATCCAAAAGGACCGCGTGACCTCGTGAAAGATGCTTTAAATGCAGCGGTCGCTTCGGGTATTGATTTATCTGAATATGATCAATTTGACCAATATGATCTCGACGGAGATGGAAACTTAAATGAACCGGATGGACTCGTTGATCATTTAATGATTATTCATGCAGGTACCGGTCAGGAAGCTGGCGGCGGCAAACTTGGTGACGACGCGATTTGGTCACACCGCTGGACGCTTGATGGAGTTTATCCTGTTCAAGGTTCGCAAGCGAAGGTGGATTATTGGGGTGGAAACATGGCTGCATTTGACTATACGATCCAGCCTGAAGACGGAGCTGTTGGTGTATTCGCGCATGAATTCGGTCATGATTTAGGGTTGCCGGACGAATATGATACCCAGTATACAGGGCATGGCGAACCGATCGCCTCCTGGTCGATTATGAGCGGCGGTAGCTGGAACGGAAAAATCGCCGGTACCGAGCCAACAAGCTTTTCCCCGCAAAATAAAGAATTTTTCCAAAAAGTAATGGGTGGCAATTGGGCCAATATAACTGAAGTGGATTATAAGGATATAGACAAAAGCGGCCTGGCTTTTATTCTTGACCAGAGCGTGACCAAGTCCAAAAATCCAGGCATTGTAAAAGTGAATTTGCCACAGAAAACCGTCCAAGGCATTGCCCCGCAATTTGGTGAAAAGTATTATTACAGCACAAAGGGAGATGACCTTCACACAACGTTAACTTCACCAGAGTTTGATTTAACGGCAGCCAAAACAGCCGTGTTTGATTATAAAGCCTATTATGATATTGAATTTGACTATGACTTCTTGAATGTGAAGGCCGTTACGAATGATGGACAAGAAGTTATCATTGATACTATTGGCGATGAAGATACAGACGGCGATACCCGAGCTGAATCTTCTAAGGGACAGTGGGTGGACAAGTCTTATGATTTGAGCGCATTCGCCGGTAAAAAGGTAAAGCTTGTTTTTGAATATGTGACAGATGGCGGTTTGTCTCTTGAAGGCTTCGCTCTTGATAACGCCACGCTTACAATTGATGGCAAAGTAGTTTTTGCGGATGATGCGGAAGGAACGCCTAAGTTCACAACTGATGGCTTTGAAGTATCCAACGGAACATTCCAGAAAGCCAATTACTATTATTTAGAGTGGAGAAATTATAACGGTTCAGACAAGGCCCTGATGCACTCTCGGGGAGTAGCTTATAATACCGGGCTCGTCGTATGGTATGGGGATGACAGCTACATGGATAACTGGACAGGTGTTCATCCTGGAGACGGATTTCTCGGCGTAGTGGATTCCCACCCGGAGGCCATTGTCGGCACGTTAAACGGACAACCGAGCATTAATCAGAGCACGCGCTATCAAATCGCTGACGCGGCTTTCAGCCTAGACAAAGCACCGGGCTGGACAATCGATTCTCCAACACGGGGATTCTATCATTATAAAGGATTAAACGGTGTTCCTACATTTGACGATGCCAGAAAGTATATCAATCAAATGATTCCAGATGCTGGCCGTAACGTGCCAAACTACGGCTTGAAATTCCAGGTTATCGGCGAAGCAAAAGACAACTCGGCAGGGGCCGTATGGATTCACAAATAACTAAGAGCGGGCTGCCGTTATAGCAGCCCGTTTTTGCTGTTTAAGTGGTCTTGGGAGAGCACCCGATGTTTAAAAATTACTTTTCCTCAAGGCCCTCAATAGATACAACACGGCTGACGTCATGCGTCCCCCTTGCTTGAATGGTTGCCAGATTTGAATGTTTATCAACGCCTTCAATCCAAACAGGGATGCCACTGTAGTGAACAGGGATATCCTTCTCCGATTCTAGAACTTCAAGTACGCGTTTCATTTCCACCTCTTCACCTCATTCCTATGAACGCAGGTTCTTTTTTGCCATGTTGATCAGTTCTCGGACCATGGAACCGCCTAGGCGCCCGCCAATTTGACCGGCTTCTTCAGAAGTAAGCTTGCCATTGTATCCTTCTGTTAGCGGAACCCCTACTTCTTTTGCGGCTTCAAACTTGGCAGCTGCCGGGTCACTGGCATTTACGACTTCTGCCTTCAAGTTGTCTAGCGCTTGTTTTGCTTCAGGAACAAGAATTTTGTTTTTTCTCGACATATGCATTCCTCCTTTTAGCTGTTCAATGTTACTATGCCCGATAAGTTGTTATCGTATAGGCTAGTGTCCAGTTTGCTGGCTATACTAATGGAAAAGGAAAGGAGAGCTAACAAATGGGCGCGATTGAACGCAATGGCTATCGGTTTGTGCCGGAATACAGCGTAATTAAGCAAAATGGGGCTATTCACGTCTACCGGGAGGGAGAATTCGTAGAAGAGATTCTCTTTGATTTCTCTGGAGACTTTGCTGAACATAATCAAATAGAGGAATTAGTTAACCATTATTGCAAAGAGCATAATATTTAAAGAACCATGAGTTCATGATCTGGAGAAAATCCTTAAAAAGAAGCGGTATGAATTGGTTAGTTTGATAAACTGTTTGTTTTTCATTTCTTAAATAAAAAGAGCGGGCAAATCTTCTGGGAGATTGTCTGCTCTTTTTAGATGAAGCTATGTGGAGATATCATTGGGAAGGCGAGGAAGAAATTCGCACGGTCGATTTATTAAACTTCCTATCTTCTGCAGGTGTCTAATCAGTTAAAATCGAGAATGACTATCATGGTATAAATGAAAGCAACCCATTACCGACTCACTCAGCATCCTCATATGATGATCAATAACCGGGCGGATGTTTCCTGATTAGATAAGCTTTTTCCGCATCTATCCTATTGTGTTTGTCCACTCCAATAACTGAAGAGTGACATATACTGCCGTATAGCGTATGAGGGTATGGGGGTGAGAACATGTCAGTTGAACGTTACTATGGACTTTGCCAACGATATAGAGGAAGAGCTGTTGAGATTAGAACACATGATGGAAGAATGCACAGAGGGATTATTCAACACGCGAATAATCATAAAGTCTTTATCCGTCCTATTAGCGGTGCACGTAACTTAGGCGGTTTTGGTTATGGAGCGTACGGCTATGGTTCAGGATTTGGCTATGGAATTGCATTAGGCGCCATTGCTACTCTTGCTTTACTTCCATTTTTCTTTTGGTAATTCGATAAACCAATGCAAAAAGGTAATAAATATGTATACCGTTTTTGTTCACGGATTAGGCGGACTGCCTTGCATCAAGAAAGCACAAATAGAATGTTGTGCACATAGAGGGATTCGCTTAGCTATATGTAGTTTATGAAAAATAAGCAGGAAGGTGTCTGTCAGGCGGCATTTTAAAGACATCTTTCTGCTTATTTGGCATGTTCATTTTCTCCATAAGTCCGGAGAGATTTTAGCGATGACTTCAGAAGGAAGTTCCATTAACTCGTCAGTTGTTTGCCCGGTGTCATTAAGGTAGTTTTGCACCAAGTAATAGCCAATGCAATAACCGGCCATTTTTGGATAGAAACGAAAGCCATACAGCAGGCTGTTATGTTTGCGGTGAGACTTGGGTACATGTATGTTGGGAAGAATAATGTTCTGCCAGATTTTTTCTAACTCCTTATTTGAATAGTATGATGTCCAGGCTGAAACCAGTCCGTCTCCCAATCTCTCCCGAACAGCATGCTCCGCTAATCCTTCCATGATCATGGTATCCAATAAGCTAAAATCTTCTTCATCTTTTTTATATTTTTCTAATCGGCAAACATGGTGGTATTCATGAGTCAGCAATGCCTTTATCTCTTCTTCTGTATTGCTTTCAGAAATAAATAAAAACAATTTATCTTTAAAAGCTAAGCCGGCTTTTTCATTCGGTTTGTTTGAGTTTCTCCGTTCCTTCATGTTTAACGGCAAAATAAAGATAGGGACTTCGGGGCCCTGCCATTTTGCTTGAAGCTGCTGTTCTTCCTGTTCAACCATCTTCCATACATTATTTTTCTGCAGGCTTGTTAAAAACGCCCGATCATTTTTCACTGGTTGGCGGTACATCCCATGAAGTGTCAGATAATCATAAATTTCAGCAGCTGAAACTCCGTTAAAGTAATCCGTTATCTTCTCGCATATTTCCAGAGGTTTCTTATATGAATTTAGCAGCCACTCATCGGTTCGAATAACGCTCACATCCATTCTCCTCCAACAGTCAATTTATCTAACAAGATATGCTTGTTTTTGATAAGTGTTCCCGTTTGCCAAACTGTAATTTTTGGAACGTCGGGGTACATACCCTTTCAGAAACGAATCACTTGAATACTATGGAATAAGGCATAAAAAGGAGGTGCGATGCTAATGTTTTTTGGACCAAGACGCCCAATGGCTCCTTATTCGCCTGTTTCAAGGCGCCCGCTCGGAAGGGCTCAACAACCGCCACAACGACCACGGGGAGGATTACTGTCTTTGCTGCAGGATCAAGAGGGGAACTATGATTTTGAAAAAATTACAGCAACTGCCCGGCAATTGAATGGGATATACAGCCAAGTAAGCCCGATGATCTCTAAATTTATGAAGAAATAAGGTAGGAATATACGCTTCAAGCTAAAAAACTAACAAGGATAACAGAAGCTAATAAGCTAGCTAAAGGATGGGGGAAACGGGTTGGCTAACGCGTATCTTGATTGTCTGGCAATGTTGGGCGTAGGAGGAGCGCATCCGGGAGGACTTCAATTAACCAAAAAGATGTTGGCAAAGGTAGAGATAGATAGAACAAAGACTGTTCTTGATATTGGCTGTGGTACCGGCCAAACTTCCGCATACATGGCCGAAAAGTACAAATGCCGGGTGACGGCTGTTGATTCAAGCAAAGTAATGGTAGAGAAGGCAAATAACAGATTTTTAACTTTGGATTTACCAGTTACAGCTGAAGTAGGCGATGCACAAAATTTGCTGTTTCCTGATGCCGCATTCGATGTGATTCTTTCTGAATCAGTCATTGCTTTCACTAATCTGGGCTCAACCATTTCAGAGTTCAAAAGAGTTTTAAAGCCGCGCGGCCAATTGCTTGCGGTTGAAATGGTATGCGAGCAGCCACTTCTCAAAGAAGAGCAGCGAGAAATAACAGACTTTTATGGATTTACCGGTTTGTTTACGGAAGAAGACTGGTCGACTGCCTTTCAACAAGCTGGATTCACTCGTGTAACCATTGAAAACTACCAACCGCATGATGATGAACAGGATCTAGAACAGGCAGCTGATTTTTCACTGTCAGAACATATTGACGAGGAGTTTTTCGAGATTTTCCAAGAGCATGAGTATTTAACAATAAAGTATAGAGAAAAGCTGGGATTCCGTATGTTTATATGCGGCCTTTAAGCTGATAAAGAACCGTCTAGGTGCTATCTCTGGCTAGTAAGAGTTGACAGATATCATTTGAGGAGCAGTTGGGTAACACCAGCACATTAATATGCGTAATAAGCAAGAAATTTTGTGCTCGACATTTTTCAAACGATAGCAGAAAGCTTGCTGTTTTATGTGAAAGGCAGCTCCAACAAATAAGTTAGTTAAAATAATCATTTTAACGAAATTTCGTCTCTCCTAAGGACTCATTAATTATTCAAATTTTTTCTTGGAACATATCTTATATCAGGAGGGATGAGAAGTGATTAACTGGAAACTAAGATTTAAGAATCCAACGTGGGTCATGAGCTTTGTTGCTCAATTATTGATCGTTGCACAGCTAATTGTTGGAGGATTAAATCAAATGGGTGCTATTGATTTCACATGGACTGATCAAATAGACACCTGGCTCCTGGGAGTTGTTAATGCTGTATTGGTTGTCCTTGCCATGTTAGGGATCGTACAGGATCCTACAACCCAAGGCTACTCAGATAGCGAACAAGCCAAAAACTATAAGGAGCCTAGGTAAAGGATTCAGGCGGTTTTTGAGCCCATTATTTTAATGGGCTCTTTTTTATAGCAGAAAATGGTACATAGATGAAAGGGGAAGAAGCTTTTAAAAAGCAGTTTTCTTCCATGATTGAAAACCATTCCATAAATTTTTAAAAGTAGACTTGTTCATTTCTACATTTCTAAGTCTAACAGCTCTTTCAAACTATTAATCACTTGATCAGCTTGCTTTAATTCAGACGGATGAGCAAAGTCAAAATTCACACCAATGGTTAGGAGGCCATTGTCTTTTGCTGCCTGGATATCCGATAACCGATCTCCAACAACTACTCCGTTTTTAATTCTGTTTTCTAAAATGATTCTTTTAACCAAGTCAGATTTATGTCCGGACGGGATAGATTGGATGCTATATGTATGTTTAATGAATCGGTTTAATTTATAGGTATCCGTAATGGCTTGTAGATATTCTTTTTGGCCGTTGCTCGCTATGTATAAAGTATATTTTGTACTCAATGCTTCCAAAATGTCTTCAGCATCAGGGTAGAGGGCTCCCTTCTGGCCTTTTATCAGTTCGATAAGCTGAAGATGGAAAAATTCATTGCTTTGCCGATGGGTTTCTATAGAGTGATGGGGACAAAGAGTTTCCCATACAACGGGCAGGGGGACACCCATAATCTCACGATATTGCTCAATCGGTGTCTGACCAGTCCACAAGCCATTTTTACGAAGTTCTTCAAAGACTTTTTCCAATGCTCCTTCTAAAATTAAATTAGTTTGAAACAAAGTGCCGTCCATATCAAATATCATTGCCTTCATTGGGAGTCTCCTTTTCACCATAATCATAAGTTTTGCTGCCGTTATTTAAAAGGGTTTCTCCCTTATCCTACATCATTAACAGTTAAAAAGCTTTGAGGAGCTTTATAGTCAGGAGGGGAAGTTTTTAATTGCAATAGCAAAGAGTGTAGGGGACACATTGGATAGACATCAGCACAATGGTAGTAGACTTTTTAGCCAACCCGCGATTGGCGGATTATGATATTTCTTCTCTAGAAGTGAGTGCCAGTGGTTATTGGCGAGCGGCTTTATGAACGAACAGGGCAGCGTTATGCGGAGGAATATGGCTTATCAGAAATCATGGTACTTTAATCCGCCAGACAGGACAAGGAGGAGAGCTCGTTGTTTGCGGTTCGCGAGTATTTTTCGATTACGATAATCGCCCCGATGAGAATAAACAGGTGCACATGAAACTCGATGGGGAATGCTTCTTCCGCACCGGTGACATCGAATTATATAATATAGCCCCATAGCCTCCATTGATAAATCAAAAATTTTTCTTTACTTCATTTAAGTGTATACATTTATTATTACTTATTCGTTGTATAAGTATAGGGAGGACAAAAGATGAAAAAAGAAAATATGTTAGCCTCCTATCTTATCAATTTAGGAGAGGAAGTGTTCGATTTATTACTAGCGAAAGGAGCTAAAAAAGAAGATGCAGAAGATATCATTCAAAACACCTTTTATAAAGTTTACACATTGCTGGATGACCTAACAGAGGACAATATCCGTCCCTGGTTCTTTAGAGTAGCACTCAATGAATACATTGACTTGAAAAGGAAAAAGGAGCAACAAAACATCTATTTAACCGAGAAGATTTATTTAAAGTTACAACATACAGACCATGAATTTGATGCCATTTTAAATAAGGATGAGATTTTCTATTTACTAAAAGACATAAAAAAGGAATATAAAGAAATTTTCTTTTTAAAGTATTACTATGGTTTTTCCTATGAAGAAATTGCTCCTATTTTAGACATTAAAGTAGATAGTGTAAAGCAGAAATTATATCGCGCACGTAAATTTATTCACTCAAAAATAGGAGGAAAATATTAATGGATAGTTCGTTAAATGGAGCTTTAAAAAGAGCTAAACGAAAACAACTCTTAAAAATTATCATTACCTCAATTATTGTCGTACTCATTTCATTGCCCATTCTTTATAAAACGGGGAATTACTTTGCAGCAAAAAGTTCTGAAAGACTTCATGACGAGCTTTTCTTACATAATGCCATCGCTGAACCCAATATTCAAGTCGATTCTCAGGTAACGAGCAATTCATCCATGTTTGGTGGTAACATTGTGACAAATCGTTCTAAAAATATTAATGGCTATTTAGTTCAATGGAGCACACTTACAAGTTCGTATGATTGGCTTCGTACCAAAGTTGATTACAATGAGTTAATACCAGGGTTTTATTGGTCTGACAGAGAGTTCTATGAGTATGATAAACAAACAAAGAACAAAGTTGCGACATTTTATCATCCATCTATTCAAAAGTATTATGATGGAGTACAAAATGAACTAGGGGACATTTCACGGATGAAGAACTATGTTGCGGAAGTTGCCATTTCCTTTAATCAACCTTATACCTTGGAAGAAATTCAAGCAAAAATTCCTGATAATTTAAACATTGTATGGTTGTATATGGCATCACCAATGGTAGATGAAAGTAAAGGGCCTGCTGGCATGCCAGTTTATGGGTTTGACCCATCTAATTCACCGGAAGAGGCATACAACAGCTTTATTGATTCACTCAAAAAATACGATGCAGCTGGAGATAACAAAACAATCCAGAAGTTTTTAAATCTAAATAAAAATAAACAGTTTGATGAAGTGAAAATTTTAGGAGCAATGCTGACGGGGCAAACCCAAAATTTCAAGGCTTTGGAAAATCAAGATTTTGTTCGAGGTGCTTCTGTAGGGGCTACTGCGCAAATCGTCCCGTATATTAAACCGAAGAAATAATAGGCAAGAGACCAGAAGGATATCTGGTCTCTTTTTTTGTTAATCTGTCCTTTCGTAGCTGGACGAAGACCTTATAGGCAGCTTCGACCAGCTATTTTTCTTATCAGACAGCACAAGTATTCAATTATTAACTGCTTGCTTTATCGCGCGAAAAATTGATCGATCCACTCGCTTGTCCTCCCTAATGGATACTTTTTTCTGTACGCGACCCGCAAAGCATTGTTATTGTCAATGACTCCATTGCCATAGTAGATCTTCGGACGGGTTTGTTCTGCCTGCTGTGTTGTTTTTGTCATAATGTTCATTACTTCTGTATTTCTCAAATTGGGATCAATGGAGCGAATCAGCCCTGCTAAGGCACTTACATGTGGAGCAGCCATGGACGTACCTGACAGGCTGGCGTATTGTCCCTGAGAAAATGTACTGGCAATGTGGACACCAGGTGCTGCTATGTCAATATAATCTCCATAATTTGAAAAGGGAGCACGGTTGCCTTCCCAGTCTACAGCAGCTACACCAATCACACCGGGATAAGCAGCCGGGAAACTCGGCTGGCTGGAGTTATCATTTCCAGCTGCAGAGACAACAACGATATTTTTTTTCAAAGCATAGCGAATGGCTTCTTGCATAACAGTGGAAGGCTGGTAATTCCCAAGGCTTAAATTAATTACGTCGGCCCCATGGTCTGCTGCCCATCGGATTCCTTGGGCAACATCAAAGGAGCCGCCCAACCCATCGGAGTTAAGCACTTTTACGGGGATAATCGGGTTATACCATGTAATCCCTGCGACCCCTTCAGCATTATTCGGGATAGAAGCGATAATTCCGGCCACATGGGTACCATGCCCATTATCATCATTTGGTGGATCATCATGAGAGAGCGCATTGTAGCCCTTCGTCAACCGGTGAGAAAGATCAGGGTGATTCAGGTCTACGCCGGTATCCACAACGGCAATTTTTATTTTTCTGGAGCCCCGAGTAACATTCCACCCAACTTCTGTCCGAATAGCGGGCAGATTCCACTGGTAGTTTTGGTAATAGGTATCGTTCACTTCATTTTGCAAGAAAATATAATGGGGCTCTGTATACGTAACATTCGGGCTTTGCTGGAAATACTCCATCAATTCAGCCGGTGTTTTACTGCTGGATTTGAAAATATAGACGGAATCCAGCTGCTCTTTCAGCTCGCCGTCAATATCGCGAGTGATTTTCGCTATATCGGCTTCACTCGGAGAAGCATTAAAGTCTACAACTACCTCATTGTCATAATAGTGGCTTTTATCCTGCTTGTTATGATGGATCAGCTTAACAGAAGGATCGTTATCCAGCCTTTTTTTAGTAATATCATTGGCGCGAATGGCATTTATTTTTAAAATGCGTGGGTTGTCCTGCTGCAAGTTCTGCACTTGCATTTGCCGGACATTTTTTTCGCTGTTAAAGCGGGCCGCCTCGTCTTCCGGCTGTCTGTTAAAGCTTAATACTGCTATCGTTGCAAGGCCCAAAACCAAGACAGATAATCCGATTATTCCTTTTCTTTGCATGCTGGCACCTCAAGTTGTATTTTTCATTTTCTTTAATGGAGCATTTCTATCATTTACTGCCTTAGAAATTCACTGCACCGTAGCGAGTGCAGAATCATTTCCTTTTTAAAGAAATTTAAACTATCGGTTATTATCCCCCGGTTACGCTTAATTTATTTGTGTATAGAATGATTCAATCCATTACAAGCAGCGAGCAGTGTTAGACACGCTCGCTGTGTGAAAAATATAGGGTAAGGAAGAAATGCCAAACAATGAACAGTTCATTTCCTTACTGCTTTGTTACATCTACTTCAAACGATTGATCCTTCAAAGGCTGTTGAGATTCTGTCTTATAATTAAAGATACTTGGGGTGATGCTAATTTTACGAATATTATGGTCTAATTCAATCTCTTCACTCATTTCGGATAGGGTGAGTGAGCTTTCTCCCGTTCCGCTTCCTAGAAGAAGCTTGCCTTTTTCATCTTTAAGAATAAGGTGGATAGCGTGGCTTTCACTTGTACCTTTCTTATATTCAAACGTATGATGTATTTTTACAGAGACAGGGGATACGCGGATTTCTTTTATTTTCAACGTTCCTTCAATGCCTTTTTCATTAATATTTATTTCTTTATCTACACGATAAACGGTTGTGTCAGACTGAATATTGGCGCCGTTGACCGTCGTTTGGAAGGCCCAGTGCCCTTTAATTTCCCCGAACGAATCAGAATATTTCCCAGACTTAGTGCCATGTTCCTTTTCATATTCCATCGTCTGAAAAGTAATCGTTACAGGATAATCTTTTTGTGAATCCATATAATCGAGAATTTGGAAGGCTTTGTCATTCACGCCGTCTCCATTTGTGTCGATATGATCTAAATCAAAGGAGTATAAGTAGTTCCAGCTGCCGTCTTCTGTCTCTTTATTCTCCCTATGCAGAGTATAAGCGGCATTGGCGAATGCCAGCTCTCCGATTTTTACTTGAAGTTCTCCTGGCTGAATAGGGGTCTTCCTATTCGGGTCTGTTGACTTTATATTCAGACTGAGCAGGATTTGGCCGTCATCAAGCATTAATTCATTTAGTGTAACGTGGACATCTTGGTCTGCAGCTGTTTTCTCTATCATTTGTTTATAGCCGGTAAACTCATTTTCTGGTTTGTTAAAAAATAATTCAATCTGCTTTCCAGCTTTTGATAGAGAGGCCCATACTTGATCATTGCTCAGCATAAGAGGGCCTGCTGTTACCAATATAAAAGCAGCTGCAAGTAAAAGTTTTCGATTTTTCTTTTTTCGAGGCTTGATTTTTGCTTGTAATGATTGCTTTAGTCTCGTTTTCTCAGCCGCATTTAATTGTACTTCTTCGTATTGCTCCGATCTGCTATCAACTTGGTTTAACAATTCATATGGATTTTTCATCATGGCACCACCTTATCTCATAATTTCTTTCAATTTTTTTCGTCCTCTTGATAGCCGGTTATACAAATTATCTTTCGTTGTCTGAGTGTGGCTGGCGATCTTCTCCAAACGGACATCTTCTAAGTAATATTGTTTAAACAAATGCCGGTCTTTTTCATTCAAATGGCTGAGTAACTCCTCGATTTCTTCCTGCAATTCATGCTGCAGGAGAAGGGAGTCTGCAGAGGCCGGGGGATCGACTTGTGATAAGCTAATATTTTTCCTTTCTTTCATATACTTGCGCTTATAATCAATCGCCTTATATTTAGCGATAGCCCCAATCCAGTTTTTAAACGAATTTTGTTTTTGGTCAAAGCTTTCAATGTTGTTCCAGACAGATAACAACACATCATTGATGCACTCTTCCTCATACATATTCAAACCGCTTAAGTGTTTTCGAACGATAGCGGTGATGAGACCGGCATAATGATCGATTAACATTTCCAAACCTATGTCTTTTTTACGAGTAATTTGCTTAACGATGATCCTATCATCCATTGGTTTACCACCTTTCTAAAAACATTTTCACTGATTAATACGGAAGAAAGGGTCATTTCCTATCATTTATGAAAGAATCTTTTTAGTAACAGGCTCTGTTACACTTGGTTGTTGCTTTTCTCTGCCGGTAGACGCTTTTCGTGGGCGGTCCGCGAGCCTCCTCGCCTCATATGCTCCTGCAGGTCTTATCAAGACTCGCTTTTCCAGCCGGAATACTGTCTTCCGTTCGAATCAACTATTAAAAAAACAACATGGCTCTTTAACAAACCCTGGCAATAAAAAATGCATCATTCGTGCAGGAAGCATAAAAATTGGGCTTAATAAAATATAGAAACGTCAGTTCAAAGTATACAGTAAGAGGAGGGGACTTTTATCAATGATGTATAGGAAGAAGACAAGCGCTATCAATGTAAATCAGTCGCTGACACAGGTATAATGAAAACAGCTAGCATACATAATCGTTACTTAATATAAAAGCAAAGAGGAGTGAGATGGGTGGATTTGCACTTACAAGGAAAGAACGTACTGATCACCGGGGGCTCGAAGGGAATTGGAAAAGCCATTGCCCAAGCTTTCATACGTGAAGGAGCGAATGTTTCGATCGCCGCCCGTGGCATAGAATCATTGAAAAAAGCACAAGAAGAGCTGGATCATCATGTCTCTATTTTTCAAGCGGATATTTTAAATCCCGAAGAACGGGAGAAGCTCATGGAATCTTTTATGGAGCAAAAGGGGAAAATTGATGTTCTGGTCAACAATGCAGGCGGCAGCAACGGGGGAAGGGCAATGGATACGGAGATGGAGCTGTTCCATGAAGCGCTGGAGCTGAATTATTTTTCAGCTGTTCATTTAAGCAAGCTAGCAGCCGATCATATGAAGAAGGAAAAGAGCGGGGCGATCATCAATATCACATCTGTATATGGAAGAGAGAGCGGCGGCAAGGTGACATATAACAATGCCAAATCAGCTTTGATCAGTTTTACAAAAGCTTTTGCAGACGAAGCCATTGCTGATGGGATTCGTGTAAACAGCGTGGCACCGGGAAGCATACTCCATGAAACCGGCAACTGGAAGAGACGGCTTGAAGAAAATCCGGAACAAATTAAAGCGTTTGTGAAAAATGATATTCCGGCGGGGCGTTTCGGCACTCCAGAAGAAGTGGCTAACGTCGTTGCTTTTCTGGCATCTGACAAAGCTTCATGGATCGTGGGAGCAAGCCTTAATGTAGACGGCGGCCAATCTAAAATGAATTTCTAGAAAGGCCGAACAGGAGAATATGAAGATGGAAGCATAGATATTACAATCATCTTGATGGTGTACAAGCTAGAGTTTTTCTATAATCGGCGCCGTCCTTATCAAAGGACGGCTTATTTCCTGTTCAACGAGTAAACAGTGAAGCCGATCAGCTTTTTGGTAAAATGGACGATGGAAAGAAGTAGTCTGTTCCTTAGACACGAAAAGAAAAAGTTAATGATAAGTATGAACGAATCGGCGACTATAACTGTAATGAGCCGTCTTTATTCAAACACCAGAAGCTTATGGGCTAGATGAAAACAAATGCCGTGGAGACAGAGGGCGATAAGTTAATCTCACGGAGTCAATACACTAAGCTTATTTAAAGAGGAAGGATTAGTATCAATAAATTCCACTTGCAGTCAGCCTATTTAAGGAGTATATTGCTTAGTGTATTTATATCCTGCAAATATAAATAGATAGGTGGCAGAAATAAGATGAATGATGTTAAACCATATAGAATATTGCTGTATTATATGTACGTTCCCATTGAGAATCCTGAAGAGTTTGCCAAGCAGCATTTGAAGCTTTGTGAGGAGCTTGGTTTAAAAGGCCGCATTCTCGTAGCGGCGGAAGGAATTAACGGAACGGTTTCCGGAACAGTTGAGCAAACAGAACAATACATGCAAACGATGAAAAAAGACCCTCGGTTTGCAGAGATGATATTTAAAATAGATGAAGCAGATGAACATGCTTTCAAAAAAATGCACGTTCGTCCGAGAAAAGAAGTAGTGACACTGCAGCTTGATGATGACGTGAATCCGCAGGAGCTGACGGGAAATTATTTAAGTCCAAAAGAATTTTTTGAAGCGATGCAAGAAGAGAATACAGTCATCATCGATGCAAGAAATGATTATGAATACGATTTAGGGCACTTCCGAGGAGCTCTTCGTCCCGATATTCAGGCATTCCGCCAGCTTCCCGATTGGGTACGCGAGCATAAAGACGAGTTGGAAGGGAAAAAGATTCTAACTTATTGTACAGGCGGCATTCGTTGTGAAAAGTTTTCCGGCTGGCTGAAGAAGGAAGGATTTGAAGATGTAAACCAACTTCACGGGGGGATTGTGACGTATGGAAAAGACCCCGAAGTGCAGGGAAGGCTATGGGATGGACAGTGTTATGTTTTTGATGACCGGATTGGTGTCCCCATTAACCGTGTCGAACATGTGATAGTAGGACGGGATCACTTTACCGGTGAACCGTGCGAACGTTACGTCAATTGTGCCAACCCTGAATGTGATAAGCGGATTTTTTGTACGGAAGAAAACGAGCATAAATATTTGCGCGGATGTACGCATGAATGCAGAACACATCCGAATAACTTGTATGTAAAAGAACAAGGGTTAACTGAGGAAGAAGTAAAAAGCAGATTAGAACAAATTAACGAATAAATAGAGAACAACGAATAAGAGGATCTGACAGGATCCTCTTATTCGTTGTTCAAGCGGATGAATAATAGAAACTTCTTATGGACATGATAATTGACATAATTATGCATAGGAGGGTTCTTATGAGTACGCGTTATTGCTGTCCAAACTGCAGGACGAACCGTTCCAGATTCAACATTGTCGAACAGGTCGCTCATGGAGTCAAACTAGATCCTCAGACAGGAGAGGTGATTGAACGGTTCGAAGGCTCAAGTGATCCTGGTCCTTTCCATGCAACCTATAACGGTCCCGAACGCAGAATTCATTGTGCGGTCTGCAATTTAGTTGAAGATGAAATGATGTTTATTAAGTTTGGGGAAAAGCAACAGAGTTAAGAGGAGGACTATTAAAAACAGCCAGTTCATGTTTCATGAACTGGCTGTTTTTGCGTTATTTAGATGTACAATCAATCGGGCATACGCTGCAACGCTTGCCTTTCGATCCCGCTAAATAAGAAAGACAGCAGGTTTTGCGCTTCTGAATGACTGTTCCATTTTTTTCAACGCGCTGTTGTGAACTCTCGCATCTTAACAATGGATTTTGATGGTAAGAGCCGAACAGTGATCCAGCTCCTTCTTTAACAAGATAATGAAAATCATTGGCAAGAGTCTCATGTTGGCCATGATACTCTGGGGTGTTTAGCAGGCTTTCGTACATCCAGCGAATATAAGTATAGAGATTTTCCCACATAATTAACTTGGACAGACGGCTTTGCCTTTTTACATGAGTGAACAATAGATCAATATGGCCTCCGAATATTTGCTGAATGGCCTCTTCTCTCCATTTCACACGGTCGACATTGCCCGGTTCATCGGCGGCTAAATGAGAAAACCTGAAAGAAGGCAGCCATAATGGCTCTTCTTCATCCAACGTTTCAATCCATATATTACGAAAGGAAAAGTCCAGTCGCTTATTGAGAACGCTCATCGAATAGAGGGCAATTAATATAGCAAAACTGTACCTCTTGATAAAAAGAGAAGCAGCCACAGTCGTGTTAGCTGCTTTGATTTTATCTTTGACTTGCAGTAAATAAGAGCATAGTTGTTGATCATCGAGTAGACCGTTTGCTTGAATTGTTAAGGAGGAAGAAGCAGTCCGTGTGGTTAAGCGATACTTCTCTTCTAGAACAGCCAATTCTTCATTAGTAAATGAGTTCATGGTCTTTCTTCTCCTCGGCCGCCACATATCTCCCTTTTCCATGAGGGATGCACATAGGAGTCCCGAAAAGGGGATCGACGGTTATCTCGCAATTCATATTAAAGACGGTTTTCACTAATTCAGGGCTCATGACATGTTCTGGCTTTCCATGAGCATAGACTTTCTTGTCTTTTACAGCAACGAGGTGGTGGGCATAACGGCAAGCAAGATTTAAATCGTGAAGCACCATGACAATGGTACGTCCTTCTTGTTCGTTGAGCTCGAATAAGAGATCAAGAATTTCAATTTGATGAGTCATGTCCAAATACGTTGTCGGCTCATCAAGCAAGATGATGTCGGTGTCCTGCGCTAACGTCATTGCAATCCAGGCACGTTGTCTCTGGCCTCCCGACAACGAATCGACTAAACGGTCAGATAAAGCTTCCATTCCCGTTGCTTGCAGGGCATTATGGATGACCCTCTCATCTTCTTCAGACCATTGGCGGTACCACTTTTGATAAGGGTAGCGTCCTTGCTTGACGAGTTGTAAAACAGTCAGCCCTTCAGGAGCCACAGGCCCTTGAGGCAAAATGGCTAACCGCTTGGCAATTTCTTTTGTAGGAAGACTTGATACCATTTCTCCTTCGATCAAAATAGAACCGGACTGCGGTTTCAGCAAGCGAGCTAACGAGCGAAGAAGCGTAGATTTCCCACACCCATTGCTGCCGATAAAGACCGTAATTTCACCTTTAGGAATGTGTAAATCCAATTCATCAATAATGATTGTATCTCCATAAGACAATGTAAGCGACTTCGTTTCTAGTGCTGGCATATACTTTCCGCTCCTTTGTTAAGCATTTCGCTGCCTATATAAAAGATAAATGAAATAAGGGGCTCCAAGAGCTGCAGTAAACACGCCTGCCGGAACTTCAACAGGGAGGAAAAATGTCCGCCCGATTGAATCCGCCATTAAGACTAATATGGCTCCAATAATAGAGGATAAAGGCAGCAACGCTCCAAAAGAGGAGCCGACAAGTCTTCTGGCGATGTGGGGAGCCATCAAGCCAACAAAGCCGATACCGCCTCCAAACGCAACTGCGCTTCCGGTTAAAGCAGAACTGATCAGCAGCAAAAGAAAACGCTGCTTTTGTACATTCGTTCCTACTCCTGTGGCGATCTCTTCCCCAAGGTCTTGAATGTTAATGTTTCTAATCATTACAAGCACAATGATCAGAAGGGAAATGGTGATAGGTGCCAATATCCAAACATTTTTCCAGTTTGATCCGTAAACAGAGCCTGTAATCCAAACATTTGCCTGGCTTGCCTGGTGAATAGGCCCCAAGATCATAAATAAAGTAGTCAACGATTTCATCAATGCCCACATTCCCACTCCGACTAATACAAGGCGGACTGGAGATAGACCGTCCTTCCATGCTAGTAGATAAAGGAGAAAGGTCACGACGGCTGCACCGATAAAGGCGCCTAGCGGCAGCCAATGGATGCTGACTGTCAGAGCATTGCTTCTATCAGTAAAGAGGACTAAAAAAAGAACAACAGCTACAGACGCTCCGCCGGTTACCCCGATAATATCAGGAGAGGCTAAAGGGTTTCTTACAACAGCTTGTAAAATAGCCCCTGCCGCCGCCAGACTCATGCCGACGAGAACAGAGATCAGAATCCTGGGCATACGGAAGGAATTAACGATCAGCTGCTCAAAAGCATCTCCTTGTCCGAGCAGTACATTGAGAACACGCCATGGCTGGAGAAATTGCTCTCCCATTCCGGTGCTGACAAGAAATACAGCCAGCAGTAAGAAAATAAAACCAATATTGATCCAGAGTGCTTTCCAGTCAAGAAGCAATGAAATGTTTCCTTTGCCTAAGCGAAGCGGAGAATATTTCTTCATGAGGCACGGCCTCCTTTACGTGCAATGTAGATAAAAAAGGGTGTGCCAATAAAAGCGGTCATTACTCCGACCGGAACTTCCTCTGGCATGATAACATAGCGGGCACCGATATCAGCCACCAAAAGTAAAATTCCGCCTATTACACTGCAATAAGGCAATACCCAGCGATAATCATTGCCCACTAATGAGCGAACAATATGAGGAACGATAATACCAATAAACCCAATCGGGCCAGCTACAGCCACAGAGCCGCCCGCGAGCAGGATGAAGGAAATGGCAACAATGAGTTTCACTGCGCCTGTCTGCTGGCCAAGTCCTTTCGCTACATCTTCACCCATCGTTAAGATGTTAATCTTCTGAGCCATGAAAAAAGCAACGATCGTAGCTGCTGCAAGATAGGGAAGAACAGAAAGAAGAATTTCTAGTTTTCTACCTTGTACAGATCCGGCAAGCCAAAATAAGGCTTGATCAAGAGCCGACTCATCCATTACCAGCAGCCCCTGGGTTAGAGAGGAAAACAGCGCTGCGATGGCCGCGCCTGCAAGCGTCAATCTCATGGGGGTAAGTCCGCCGCCTCCTGTCCCGCTGAAGAAGTAGACGATAAAAGCAGCAGATGCCGCTCCGGCAAATGCTATCCATGTAAATGCATGAAGAGAGTTAACGGAAAACACCATCAATGCAACTACAATAAAAAAGCCGGCCCCTGCATTGATTCCAAGAATATCAGGAGAAGCAAGCGGATTTTTCATTAATGCCTGCATCAACGCCCCCGCTATAGCCAGGCTGCTTCCTACGGCAGCAGCGATTAATGCCCGGGGAAGACGTACATTTTGAATAATAATATGTTCATTTGAGCCATTGAAATGCTGAAATGCTTGAACAGCTGTTTTTATGCTTGTATTTGTATAGCCCATGACGATGCTAAGACCGATACAAATAAGTAATATTCCTCCACTAATTATCAGTCCAAAGGCTTTTCCCTCCGTGTGTCTCAACAGCATCTATTTTTCTCTCCCAATATACCTATTTTTCTCTCCCAATATACCTATTTTTCTTTAAGTGTAAGAGATGAGAAAAGCACTGTCAATGATCTTGATAATCATTTTCAATTATTCATTGACAAAACATTTCCCATCCCATAATATCTACATGTAAATGAAAATCATTTTCATATAGGGGGAAAATATATGCATACATATTTTACACGCAACCGCTTTTCATCGCTGTTGGCAGCATTCATGCTAGTCATTGTTTTTGCACTGGCGGGCTGCGGCAATGAAGAAAAGCAACCTTCGAAAGATAATAAAGCGTCGAATGAAGCAAACACAACTGAGAGCAAACCTTACACCGTAGAACACGCCATGGGAAAAACAGAAATCAAAGGTAATCCTAAACGTGTTGTCATTCTGACAAACGAAGGCACGGAAGCCCTTTTGGCATTGGGAGTAAAACCTGTAGGTGCTGTACAATCATGGACAGGCAACCCTTGGTATAAACATATTGAGGATGACATGAAAGGTGTTAAAAGTGTTGGGAATGAAGGTGAACCAAGTGTAGAGACTATTGCTTCATTGAAACCGGATTTAATTATCGGCAATAAAATGCGACACGAAAAAATTTACGAGCAGTTAAGCGCGATTGCTCCGACGGTCTACTCAGAAACGCTGCGCGGTGATTGGAAAGAAAACTTTAAACTTTATGCGAAAGCAGTAAATAAAGAAGAAGAAGGCAACCAAGTAATTACTGACTTTGACAAGCGCGTCCAAGAATTAAAAGGCAAGCTTGGTGACAAGGTGAACCAAAAAGTTTCCATTGTCCGTTTCATGCCTGGTGATGTTCGTATTTATCACAAGGATACTTTCTCCGGCGTTATTTTAGATCAATTAGGCTTTGCCCGTCCGAAGGGCCAGGATCAGCCGGATTTCGCTGAGAAAAATGTAACGAAAGAGCGTATTCCTGCAATGGATGGCGATATTCTTTTCTACTTCACATATGACCCGGCAGAAAGCAAAGGGGAGGCACCGAAGTTAGAAGAAGAATGGGTTAACGATCCGCTATTCAAAAACTTAAATGTCGTAAAAAATAACAACATCCATAAAGTGGACGATGCTGTCTGGAATACAGCGGGCGGCGTAGTAGCAGCTAATTTATTCCTGGATGATATTGAGAAATATTTTTTAACTGAGAAGTAAGCTTTTTTCAAGCGATATAGCCAGGATTTGTCTATAAAAACCTCCTTATTAAAATAAGGAGGTCAGTTTGTCGACAAAAGGGGTTCGGAATAGTCTTATTCCGAACCCCTTTTGATTTTTCGGTAGTTTTAAAGCCCTTCGAGAGAAAGATAGACCTCTCCGAGGTCATCATTTAAACCATTTCTGGTTCTCGCCAAGTCCAGCTGGCCATTTTCTTGAGATTCATGGCAGCGAAAGTAAGCATCGCTTGCATCGACAATTTTTTAAGTCCCCTTAACGTTGTCCAACGCATGCCATGCTTTTCTTTTGCATCTGCGAATACACGCTCAATCGTTTCTTTTCGCTCCGCATAAATCGCTTTAACTTCTTCGTGGTGGCGAAGATGGTCGGCCTCTTCCATATATTTCTGCCAAATATGGCGTGTCACCACTTTTTGATGATCTCTGCTTTCCGTGCATTTAGCTAAAAAAGGGCAGGAGGTACAAACCTGTTTGGGTGATCTGTATTCACGATAGCCTTCCTTATTCGTCGTTGAGTAATTCAATACTTCCCCTGCCGGACAAAGGTAACAGTCAAAATGTTCATCGTACACATAGTCATGCTTTCTGAAGAAGCCCTCTTTTGTGCGCGGCCGTGTATAAGGCAAGGCAGGTATCATGCCGTTTTCCATTAAATAACTGGCAATGGCAGGTGTTTTGTAAGCTCCATCTGCACCAACAGCTTTAGGTTTTCCTACCTTTTCTATCACTTTCTCCATTAACGGCTCTAAGATCTGGCTGTCATGTGTGTTGCCTGGTGTGACCATTGTGCCAATTACGAATCCCTTACGGTCTGCGGCCGCGTGAAAGGAATAGGCAAATTGTTTGGTTCGTTCGTCTTTAACGTAGTAGCCACTGTCCGGATCGGTTGTACTTTCCTTGATTTCTTTCGTTTCTTCTTTATCGAACTTATCTGGCGGGAACGGCTTTTTTCCATGATCCTCTCGGTCCTGATTAATCTCTTCTTG
>NZ_JBIQDP010000076.1:0-549 GCF_045370945.1 Pseudobacillus sp. 179-B 2D1 NHS | reverse complement strand
GGCAGCTTCCTAAAGAATAGGCAATGATTTCGCCGTTAAATAAATCCTGAATACTTGAAAGATACAGCTGTTTCTGGCCAAAAGGCAAGTATGTAATATCTGTGACGAGCTTTTGAAGAGGCTGATTTGCCTGGAAATCTCCTTTTAACAGGTTATCGGAAATATGACAGGGCTGTCCTGTTCGTTTGCGTTTCTTCACTTTTACCCGGCACTGCCAGCCATACTTCTGCATTACACGCTGTACCGCTTTATGGTTAATCGACATCTCTCGTTTTAATAAGGCCGTGATTTTACGATAACCATATCGAAACTTAAGGTCCCGGCACAACGTGCCGATTTTTCGTTCAACGATCTGCCTGGCTGTTTCTTTCCGGCTCCTGCTCTTCCAGCGATAATAAGTGGATCTAGCAATGCCGAGATGCCGGCATATTTCCCTGACGGGCATGCTGGTTTGGAGTTCTTTTACTAATTCTACAGCTGTTTCTGGGACCACTTCCTCTCCAATTCTTTGTACTTTTTTAGTACTTCAATCTGCTGTTTCAAATACCG
>NZ_JBIQDP010000075.1:0-607 GCF_045370945.1 Pseudobacillus sp. 179-B 2D1 NHS | reverse complement strand
CTTTCCCTTCGGGGACAGCGGTGACAGGTGGTGCATGGTTGTCGTCAGCTCGTGTCGTGAGATGTTGGGTTAAGTCCCGCAACGAGCGCAACCCTTGATCTTAGTTGCCAGCATTCAGTTGGGCACTCTAAGGTGACTGCCGGTGACAAACCGGAGGAAGGTGGGGATGACGTCAAATCATCATGCCCCTTATGACCTGGGCTACACACGTGCTACAATGGATGGTACAAAGGGCTGCAAGACCGCAAGGTTTAGCCAATCCCATAAAACCATTCTCAGTTCGGATTGCAGGCTGCAACTCGCCTGCATGAAGCCGGAATCGCTAGTAATCGCGGATCAGCATGCCGCGGTGAATACGTTCCCGGGCCTTGTACACACCGCCCGTCACACCACGAGAGTTTGCAACACCCGAAGTCGGTGGGGTAACCCTTACGGGAGCCAGCCGCCTAAGGTGGGGCAGATGATTGGGGTGAAGTCGTAACAAGGTAGCCGTATCGGAAGGTGCGGCTGGATCACCTCCTTTCTAAGGAAATTGTGAACCGTGTCAGGCTTTTAGCCGCACGTAGTAGCAACAGAGAACGCTGTTCTCACAAACGAATTAACGGCA
>NZ_JBIQDP010000074.1:0-664 GCF_045370945.1 Pseudobacillus sp. 179-B 2D1 NHS | reverse complement strand
AATTGTGAACCGTGTCAGGCTTTTAGCCGCACGTAGTAGCAACAGAGAACGCTGTTCTCACAAACGAATTAACGGCACTGTTTTTTGTTCAGTTTTGAAGGATGAATTCCTTCTCTATAGGTAAGCAACTTTGTTCTTTGAAAACTGGATAATATCGTATAAAAGTAACCAAGCAATAACCGAGTAATCGCCATTTTAGGTATTTTTCAAAGAAAGAAGAGAAGCAAGCAGTTCTAGGAAGCAACTGAATGACTGACTGAGCGTATTTGCATACGTGAGGGAAGGAATGAGGGAAGCTGACGATGAAATGCGCCGCTTGTATTTTTTCTTAGGTTAAGTTAGAAAGGGCGCACGGTGGATGCCTTGGCACTAGGAGCCGAAGAAGGACGGGACTAACTCCGATATGCTCCGGGGAGCTGTAAGTAAGCGTTAATCCGGAGATTTCCGAATGGGGAAACCCACTGTTCGTAATGGAACAGTATCCCTACCTGAATCCATAGGGTAGGAGAAGGCACACCCGGGGAACTGAAACATCTAAGTACCTGGAGGAAGAGAAAGCAAACGCGATTCCCTGAGTAGCGGCGAGCGAAACGGGAACAGCCCAAACCAGAAGGCTTGCCTTCTGGGGTTGTAGGACACTCTATACGGAGTTACAAAAGAACGG
>NZ_JBIQDP010000073.1:0-845 GCF_045370945.1 Pseudobacillus sp. 179-B 2D1 NHS | reverse complement strand
ATTATCGGGGGAGGGCCAGTAGGATTATTCACCGCTTTCTATGCGGGAATGAGACAGATGTCTTGCAAGATCATTGAAAGCTTGCCGCAGCTAGGCGGCCAGCTGTCGGCCCTTTACCCGGAAAAATACATTTATGACGTAGCCGGCTTTCCTAAAGTGAGAGCTCAGGAGCTTGTCGATAATTTAAAAGAGCAAATGAATCAGTTTGATCCGACCGTCTGCCTCGAGGAAGCAGTCGAAGGACTGGAAAAGCAGGAAGATGGTACGTTCAAGCTGACAACGAATGCGGGTACGCACTATACGAAAACAGTGATTATTACAGCAGGGAACGGGGCGTTCCAGCCGAGAAAGCTGGAGCTTGCCGGCTCGGAAAAATACGAAGGAAAGAACCTTCACTATTTTATCAACGACCTGAACCAGTTTGCCGGAAAGAAAGTACAGGTCTTCGGTGGCGGCGACTCGGCGGTGGACTGGGCGCTGATGCTGGAGCCGATCGCCGAGCAGGTGACCATTGCCCACCGCCGCGATAAATTCCGTGCCCACGAGTACAGTGTGGAAACAATGAAGAATTCTTCAGTCAATATCAAAACGCCATTTGTGCCGACTGAACTTGTTGGGGAAGAGAGAATCGAACAGGTCATTCTCCAAGAAGTGAAAGGGGAACAGCAAGAGGTGATCGAGGTCGATGACGTTGTCGTTACTTACGGATTTGTTTCTTCCCTCGGTCCCATTAAAAACTGGGGACTAGACATTGAGAAGAACAGCATCGTTGTCAATTCTCGGATGGAAACGAACATCCCGGGGATTTACGCAGCGGGAGATATTTGTACGTATGAAGGAAAGGT
>NZ_JBIQDP010000072.1:0-885 GCF_045370945.1 Pseudobacillus sp. 179-B 2D1 NHS | reverse complement strand
GTTTCTTCTTTATCGAACTTATCTGGCGGGAACGGCTTTTTTCCATGATCCTCTCGGTCCTGATTAATCTCTTCTTGGAGGCGTTCCTGATACGCGCGTGTTTCTTTGCGAACCATTTTCTTTTCAAATTTACGCTTATTCGCGCTAGCTTTTACATGAGTGGAATCCACAAAAACGTGCTCCGCACTAATGAGCTTTTTCTCGGCAGCTATTTTTAAGATACGATAGAAGATCTGTTCAAACAGGTCGGTATCTTTAAAGCGACGCTCGTAGTTCTTACCGAAGGTAGAGAAATGCGGCACTTTATCATGGAATCCATAACCGAGAAACCAGCGGTAGGCCATATTCGTTTCCACTTCCTCGATCGTCTTGCGCATGGATCGAATGCCAAAGGCATATTGGATAAATGTTAGTTTAATTAAAATAATTGGATCAATGCTTGGGCGGCCCACTTCCGCATACAATCCTTCCACCAAGTCATAAATAAAAGAGAAATCCATCGCTGCCTCCATTTTACGGACCAGGTGATTCTCTGGTACAAGCTGGTCTAGAGCGATCATTTCTATTTGATTCCGTTGGATTGGATTGTTTTTCGAAAGCATCTTTCTCACCTCAAGTGTTTGATCTATTTATTTTAAAACAGGTATGGTTGTACGGCTACTCTAACTTTGTAACCCCTGTTGATTGAAATGGATGGCGCAAAGACTCCTGCGGGATCAGCGGGACAGGTGAGACCCCGCAGGCGCTTTCGCGGCGAGGAGGCTCACCGCCCGCCCCGCGGAAAGCGAAGCGCCTGGAATGGAAATCAACAGCCCCCATTCACAAGCAAAATAAAAAGGACTGTAGACAAACTCTAGAATTTCATTGAGTTTGTCTACAGTCTGA
>NZ_JBIQDP010000071.1:0-903 GCF_045370945.1 Pseudobacillus sp. 179-B 2D1 NHS | reverse complement strand
GGAGAATGATATTTTAAAGCAAGCCGCGCTGATCATGGGACGAAAGTAAATGTCATTAAGCGAAATAAAGACAAATACTCGGTATCAGCAATGTGCAGCGTCCTGCAAATTTCACGTAGTACCTACTATTATGATGCCAAAGAACGTCAGGCAGAAGACGATGTAACAGGCGCTGTGATAGAGATTTTTAAACAAAACCGAAGTGCCTACGGCACGCGCAAGATCAAAGTCGAACTGCACAAGCGTGGACTGACAGTCTCCAGAAGACGTATTGGACGCATCATGAAGGAGCAGGGGCTTGTTTCTTCCTATACAGTGGCACAGTTCAAGCCACAAAAAGCTCCGTGTAATGAGTCATCCCAGGCGAATGAATTGAAACGCAAGTTTCAGCAGACAGAAGCCAAAAAAGTAGTCGTCAGTGATTTAACATACGTCAAAGTCAAAAACAAATGGCATTACGTATGTATCTTTGTCGATCTCTTCAACCGCGAAATTATTGGCTTCAGCACGGGACCAAACAAGGATGCAAACCTTGTCGCACGGGCTTTTTCTTCGATTCAAGGTGATCTGCGGGACATCCAGATGTTCCATACCGACCGTGGCAGCGAGTTCAAAAACCAGCTCATCGATGAAACGTTAGCGGCCTTCCAGATTGGCCGCTCTTTAAGCATGAAAGGTTGTCCATACGATAATGCCGTGGCGGAAGCCACATTTAAAATCATCAAAACAGAGTTTGTCAGCCAAATGAAGTTTAATAGCCTTGAGCATCTTACGCTGGAATTCAGTGATTATGTTAACTGGTTTAATAAGCGGCGGATTCACGGAACACTAGGCTATGTAAGCCCGATTGAATACAAACGATCGTCCCTTAAAAAGGCTGTCTGATTTAGTGTTGACAATCCA
>NZ_JBIQDP010000070.1:0-951 GCF_045370945.1 Pseudobacillus sp. 179-B 2D1 NHS | reverse complement strand
ATTCTGCATTGTTATACCCAATCATCTTTTTTACCCTTGTGATTAATATGAGGTTTGTCCAAAAGATTAACAGATAGCTTTTAGTACTCATTCAAGTAAAAATGGCACGATTGTTGAGAAATATAGATAGAAGTGATCAAATTTTTTATAAAAGAATGAGTCAATTGAAAATATTAGTAGTATATTTTGATCAATCTTTTTTTCAAAACATGTTCTTTTCTTTTGTTCGTTTATAAAGATTAATAATATTGTTTCAATTAAACATTATTTCAAAGCTACATCTATACGGACAAAAAACGAACAAAAATCGGACAAATTCCGGACAAAATGGGTACCATTTTGGGCACCTTTTTATTTTTATATTGGCGGTAATATTTTCTTATCAGCTAGTTACCTGGCTGGTAGGAGACGCATCTTTTCTTTAACTCCTTTATCAATGGTGCACTCGGATGGATCGAATGGCGATGAAGGTTACCAGCTGTACAGGGGGAGTAACCGGAGCCTAGCAGGATTGCGCACGATCGTCATGGGGATGCAGTTGGTGAAAGTCCAATGCAAGGCGTGGTGCAATAAGGGCCTGCCGTTTCCACAATCCTAGCTATCCTCCTGGGAGATTGAATGGATACGGAGAACCTAAAAAAATATAAAAGCAAATAGCGCAAGGCGGTGCTTATTGAAAGGGAGATAAAAATGAAGATGAAAGAGCACTTATCTGCAGCTGATAAAGAGAAATTAGCTGCTGTTTCTGCTGAAGAGAAGTTATCCAGAAGAGATATTTTAGAGCTTATGGGCACCAAACGGGATACATATAAGAGAGTGAGAGGGAGCATGAGAAGGAAGTAAGACCAGCAACCGATTCTACGCTTATATAGCTTTTGGAGCGTCTACACTTATCTGGACAGAAAAATTAAGGTCACGTACACTTGACCTAAAACAGATGAGGAGCTCCAA